>CAZYQR010000454.1:0-2029 GCA_964649755.1 uncultured Maribacter sp.
ACATTGACCAAATACGACTTGTGTATTCTTGCGAACGGAAATTGCGACAAGGCCTCCTCAAAATACTTTAGGGTCTTACTCACCAGTATTTTCTTGTTCTCTAAATAGATTTCAGTATAGTTGTCATCTGCCTTGCAATACAGTATATCGGCCACATTCAATACTTGAAAACCATCTAGTTGTGGTAAGGTAATCTTACCCTCAACTTGGCTTAAATTGGCCCGTAACACTTTGCCCTCAAGGGCTTCTTCCTTGGATTTTATTTCTGAAACATAATTTACCGCCTTAATCAATTCATCGATATTAATGGGTTTCATTAAATAGTAGGCCGCATGATTATTCACAGCATCCATTGCATATTGATTATATGCTGTAACGAAGACTGTTTCAAACGTTCTATTGGGCAATTGATCCAGGAGGTCAAACGCATTGCCATAAGGCATTTCAACATCCAGGAAAACCAAATCCAACTCATTCTTCTTTATTAATTCAATGGCTTCCTGTATTGAGCCCGCCTCTCCCTGAACAGTTACGTTGGTACAATATTTTGACAAATAGTTTCGAAGAATTTCCCTGCTATTTGCCTCGTCTTCTACAATAAGTGCGTTTAACATCATCAATCTTTATTTAAGGTAAATAGCACCCTGGTTCCTGCTCCATTAGCATTTAAATCGGTAATATGCACAGCTACCTTGTCTTTATACATATTGTTTAAGATGGCTATTCTCTTACCGATATTCCCCATTGCCTTCGATTTTTGTTTTTTCTGATTTTGGGTCTTTAAGGTGGCGGATTTCTTCCTACCTATTCCATCATCCTGAATGATTATTCGAATGGAATTCGTGTCTACATTTTCAAGATTCACACCAAGCGTACCTTTTTCTTTCTTATAGCGCAAACCGTGCCAAATTGCATTTTCAATATAGGGTTGCAGAAGCATGGGCGGAATTTGAAAACTATCAATATCGATAGATTCATCAACGTTTATCTGATAATCAAACTTATCCGGAAAACGGGAATGTTCGAGTTTCACATAGAGCCTTATCAATTCCAATTCCTTTGAAAGTGGAATAAAATCTTCCTCTGAATTTTCCAAAACGGTTCTCATTAAGGTTGAAAAATCACTCAAATATCTATTTGCACTTCGCTCATCGTTTTTAGCAATAAAATTGTTCACGGAATTCAAAGCATTGAAAATGAAATGTGGATTCATTTGTGAACGCAATGATTTAAGAGCTAAGAGATTATTGGCCAATTTTTGTTGACGATTACTCCTATAAAAAAAGAACGCCGCCAAGCCCATAAGCAACATCCCAAAAAGCAGGGAATAAATGACCCAGTTTTTTCTTTTATTGCTTTCCTGCTGCAATTGTTGACCGGTAATTGCCAAATCATACTTGCTCTGCGAAAGCTCCCGCTCCTGTTCCAAACCACTAATCCTGCTCTGTTTAGAGGCAATTTCACGGTTAAACCGAGCAGCCTGCGCTATTTCCTGCTCCTTACGTATATACAAAGTATCAACCACAGCGACGTAGGCTTGATAGGTTTCCAAAGCTTTATTGAATTCCCCTTTATATTCGTAAACCTCCGATAGCTTTCTGGTTGCATCTTTTTGTATGATCAGGTCATCATCACTATCTGCCTCTACGATACTTTTTTGAAGATACGGTATGGCTTCATCGTAATTATCCTGTGCTATATAAGCATTTGCAATTTTGTAGTTGATTCGCTGTGAAGTTATAGAATCAGGTGAAACTGTTTTGTCTTTGGCCACCTTTGTATCAGCAGGCAAACCCTCAAGTTCATTCAAACTCTCCTTACGCATTTGAATTTCCTCGTCGAACCTACTTTTTTTATTATAGAAATCGGCTACCTTTTCCTTTTCTTGGATAGATCGTTGTGGCGCTTGTCTTTTGGCCAATTGCAACGAATTTGTGTAATATCCTTCTGCCTCTATACTTCGATTGTCCTTGGCGTACGCATCCGCTATTTTAGAATTGAGGTCAGTCACTTTCGGAGTAACCTGATT
>CAZYQR010000455.1:0-2023 GCA_964649755.1 uncultured Maribacter sp.
TCTCTCCGGATAAGTTTAGCGATCGGTAAACGAAAAATCCTAGTAAAAAAAGATTTAATATCATGTTCAATCTGTTAATAACAAATTGATTTTGTCTATTCTTAAATTGTAAAATAGCAATTATGGCCAAGGCCGCTGAAACATAAAAAGAGATCATAGCAACCATTACAGTTTGCGCAAAAACCTCATTTCCTTCGGCATTTATCCATAGATTCATCCATATCGGCAAAAGAGCACCTAAAAGGGCCACTACCAATAAATAAACGGATTGAATCCTTTGAATCATTGCTTTTATTGTATTTGAAAGGGCAAAAATACATGTCTTTTAAAAAATATCCCTGTATTATTGAAAATAATTTGTAATATTGTTGCGTTATTAGTTATATCACTTACCAAGAAGGGAAATCTTTCCTCAGTAATACCCAAATAACAATACACTTCTTAATTTTCTAAAGACGTATAATTTATACCATACTTAATGTTTGAGATTTCAGATTTAAAATTGAAAAAGCTTCCTGAGTTACAGGAAATAGCCAAGGGATTGAAAGTTCCCAAATTCAAGACCTTAAAAAAATTAGACTTGGTCTATCAAATTTTAGACCTACAGGCAGCTAATCCTAAGGCAACTATAGCAATTGTTGCTCCACCTGCAGAAAACATTCTGACAGCTAAACCACAAAGGTCACGCGTTGTCGCTGAAAAGAAAACTGAAAAACCTAAGACCGAAATTACAGAGACGGAAGTTACCAAGACAGAATCAACAAATGCCTCTGAAACACCGGTAAAAAGAGAACCAAAGGAGGTTCATAGACCTAATCCGAGGCCGAACCCCAACCAAAATGTAAAGAAAGACCATCAAAAAGGTCCTCAACAACCTAAAAGTCCAAATCCAAAAAAACCCCATCATCAAAAAAATGTGCAGGATAAGCGTAACAGTAATTTTGACAAAGATCTTAAGAACCGTTATAAAGAACCTGAATTTGAATTTGATAGCATTATTGCAAGTGAGGGTGTCTTAGACATTATGCAAGATGGTTATGGCTTTTTAAGGTCATCAGATTACAATTACCTTTCATCTCCAGATGATATTTATGTATCACAATCGCAGATTAGATTGTTTGGTTTAAAAACAGGTGATACTGTATTAGGAAATGTGCGTCCACCAAAAGAGGGTGAAAAGTACTTTCCATTGATCAAAGTGAATAAAATCAATGGTATTGACCCACAAATAGTTCGCGACAGGGTTTCTTTTGAGCATTTAACTCCATTGTTCCCAGATGAAAAATTCAATCTATCCGAACGTCAGGCGAGCATATCAACACGTATCATCGATTTGTTCTCTCCACTCGGAAAAGGACAAAGGGGTATGATTGTTTCACAACCCAAGACGGGTAAAACAATGTTGTTAAAAGATATTGCCAATGCCATTGCGGCCAATCATCCTGAAGTATACTTAATTGTATTACTAATAGATGAACGCCCTGAGGAGGTTACCGATATGCAACGAAATGTTCAAGGTGAAGTAGTTGCTTCAACCTTTGATAAGGAAGCGACTGAACATGTTCGTGTTGCCAACATTGTGCTGGAAAAGGCAAAGCGATTGGTTGAATGTGGCCATGATGTAGTTATTCTTTTGGACTCAATTACCCGTTTGGCACGTGCTTATAACACGGTACAACCTGCTTCTGGTAAGGTATTAAGTGGTGGTGTTGACGCCAATGCGCTACACAAACCAAAACGATTCTTTGGTGCTGCACGTAACATAGAAGGTGGTGGTTCGCTATCAATCATAGCAACGGCTTTGACTGATACTGGTTCTAAGATGGATGAGGTGATTTTTGAGGAATTCAAGGGTACAGGTAATATGGAACTTCAACTTGATCGTAAGATCAGTAATCGAAGAATATTCCCTGCGATTGACCTTACTTCTTCAAGCACACGTCGAGATGATCTTCTATTGGATGAGAGTACCATTCAACGTATGTGGATTTTACGTAAATACCTTGCTGATATGAATCCTATT
>CAZYQR010000456.1:0-2016 GCA_964649755.1 uncultured Maribacter sp.
GAAATCATGGGAATTGTTCACCCACAAATCATATTCAAATACAAAAACACATTTGGGTAAATAATCGAAAAAGAAATTGGTACTGGCGTCCTTAGTGCTTTCGTAATAGCCTAAACCATCTAGCCATTCATACTGTGATAATAAAGGACTTGAATTATAAGGATTTTAACAACCCTCCATCAATAGGAATTTGAGTGCCTGTAATATAAGATGCCTGTTCTGAGGCTAAAAAGGCTACAAGAAAACCATATTCCTTAGGCTTACCAATTCTTTTCATTGGCACCTGTTGCTCCATATTGTTGCGTACTTCATCAATTGAAATTCCCATTTGTTGGGCTTTCGTGGCATTGAGGTCATTGATACGCTCTGTATCAAAGTACCCCGTTAAAATACTATTTACGGTTATTTGATGTTGGGCAACGTCCGTAGCCAAGGTTTTGGACCAAGTGACCATGGCAGCTCTTATCGAGTTTGACAGGGCCAAATAGGACAGCGGCTCCTTGACAGAAATAGAGGCTACATTAATGATTCTGCCCCATTGGTTTTTCATCATTTGTGGTAATGCCAATTGGGTGGTGAATACTACACTTTTAAAGAGCACATCAAATGCTTCTTGATAATCGGAAATGTTCACATCCATTACACCTCCAGCTTTTGGCCCTTGGGTATTATTAATTAGAATATCGATTTTATGGGTTTCGAAAAAGTCTGAAATCGTTTTTTTATAACCTTCAAAATCATTGAAATCTACCAATAGATAATTATGTTTCTGACCTACTGAGGTAGGTAACTCCAATAGTATGGCTTTAAGTTTTTCTTCATTCCTCGCCATAAGGGTTATGTTTGCGCCACTTTCGGCCAATTGATGAGCAATGGCTTTTCCAATACCCCTGCTGCTACCGCCCACTAATACGTTTTTTCCTTTGAGTAATATGTTCATTTTATTCTTAGTTGTCATTCCCGCGGCTGGTGCTGAATTTATTTCAGTAAGGCGGGAATCTAAATTAATGTTAACTACCGACTGCCAAAGGTATTTTTTTCTTCATAACCTTTTTGAGCAATTTTTTCATTCAGCACCTGATGCGGAATCCATTTCTTATGTCTAGATTCCTGCCTTCGCAGGAATGACAATTAGTTAATTATCAGCCCCGTCCTTTCAAAAAGAATTACATTCTTTAGACAATCGCTAGATTTCAAATTCGAAGTGGCCTATTTGTATTCCTCTCGTGTTGGACTAAAAACATCCATTAATTTACAAGCAGTGAGCGCTTTTCCACTATGTGGTATATGTGGATCAATTACTACTAGGTCACCCGGAACATAAATTTTTGTTTTGCCATTCAAAGTGAATTCAAATTGTCCTTCCAACACTTGCATAACTTGCTCGTTCATATGGGAATGTTCGGGAACTTCAGCTCCTTGCTCAACTTCCCAAAAAGCCATGCTCATATTCTGGGTATGAATGAGTTTACCATGATAACCGGGCAAAATTTCTTTTGAAGTGATTTTTGCAAGTTTAAAATCCATGAATTACGCTTTTAGATCACTAAGGTAAAAATAATAGGTCGGTTTATAAATCGGTTTGACTTGCAATCTCCAATACCTATCTTTGCGCAATAATTTAATTTTCATGCAAATACATTTTATCGCTATAGGAGGTAGTGCCATGCATAATCTAGCTTTAGCGCTTCATCACAAAGGGTATAACATTTCAGGCAGTGATGATGTAATTTTTGAGCCCTCAAGAGGTCGGCTATCAGATAAGGGACTACTCCCTGAGGAATTTGGTTGGTTTCCTGAAAAAATACATATAAACTTAGATGCTGTAATTCTGGGAATGCACGCAAAGCCGGACAATCTTGAACTTTTGAAAGCACAAGAGTTGGGCGTTACAATTTATTCGTATCCTGAGTTTCTCTATGAACAGTCCAAGGATAAAACACGGGTTGTTATAGGTGGTAGTCATGGTAAGACCACAATTACCTCAATGATTCTGCATGTACTCAATTATCATGG
>CAZYQR010000457.1:0-2013 GCA_964649755.1 uncultured Maribacter sp.
CTATATCGCCACGCTGCAATTGGTCATGGAAGCCTGTGCGGAAAATGGCATTCCTATCATTGTTTTAGATCGTCCGAACCCAAACAGCCATTATGTTGACGGACCAACCATGAAGAAAGAGCATACCGGCTTTTTGGGAATGACTACTATTCCTTTGGTTTATGGCATGACCATTGGCGAATATGCCAATATGATCAATGAAGAAGGCTGGTTAGAAAAAAAATCAAAAGCCGATTTGACAGTGATATCCCTGGAAAATTACGCGCATGAATCTGAATATAATTTGGTCATTAGACCCTCCCCTAATTTACCTTCTGACACTGCTATAAACCTATATCCTAGTCTAGGATTGTTCGAAGGCACCAACATTAATGCCGGTAGGGGAACCGAATTTCAATTTCAACGTTATGGTGCTTCTTTCCTGGATAGTACACAGTACAATTTCAGATATTGGCCTAAACCAAATTTCGGTTCTAAAAGTCCAAAGGAAAATGACAAGGTTTGTTATGGAAAAGATCTGTCCAAAATTCCTAAAATGAACGAAGTTTCCTTGAAGTGGCTTATTGATGCTTATAAAAACACCAAGGATAAAACAAAGGTTTTTAATACTAGTGGTTTTACCAAACACGCTGGGACCGAAACACTTCAGCAGCAAATTGAAGCTGGCCTTTCCGAGGAAGAAATAAAAGAATCCTGGCAGTCCGATTTAAGTAAATTTAAAAAAATAAGGGCTAAATACCTGCTTTATGATTAATAGGGCAATTTCTTTTTCATAGCTTCAACAATATTATAAGCCGCAGGGCAAATGGCAACGTTCTTAAGTGTGAGATTACTTATTTGTTGGAATTTCTTTCGGTCTGTATGCGGAAACTCACGGCAAGCCTTGGGCCGAACATCGTAAATAGAACAATAATTATCAGTTCCTAAAAAAGTACAGGGCACATGCTTAAGCACATAGTCATGGTCCTCATCTATACGTAAATACTGTTCTATGAATCGTTGCTGTTTCATTCGAAAATGTTTCGAAATACGCGCTACATCGTTATTGGTAAAAAGCGGCCCCGTAGTTTTACAACAATTTGCACATGTAAGGCAATCGGTTCTTTTAAACTCGTCCTCATGCAATTCTTGCATTACAAAATCGAGATTTTTGGGAGGCCTTTTTTTTAGTTTTGCAAAAAACTTCTTATTCTCAGCATGCTTCTCTTTCGCCTTAAGGGGGAGTTGTTTTAGGACTTCATCCATTATTTAACAAGCTTAATGAAGTTTCATATAAATCCCTATTCCAGCTTTCAGAAACCTTAAATATTTCAGTGGATAGTACTTCTTGCTTGCTTAAAATTTTTAGCAATTCACCATATGCAAATTCGTACTGCAACATAGTTACATTACTATCTAAATAATCATCAATATCTCTGGAATAGGTTGATTCCTGTGCACTGAATACCATAGGGATCAAAAGAAGACAAAATAAAAATTTCTTGATGTGACGCATTATCTGTTTTTTAGAATGGCCTAAAAGCCCCATTTTTGTAGGCAAAGTACGAATTATACCAGTTTAATTATAAAATGGCGCACAGAAGATGAAGTTGCTTTTTCGTTTTATGACACTGCGATTGGTTTGCATAGCCATAGCTGCGGAAATTATGAGCAAGAAAGTAAAACGGGAAATGAACGATTCTAAATGGGTTATTTTATAATTAAATTGGTATTATAAACCAATGGATATTTTCGGGAAAGCATTATTGGATTATCAAAAAGGAAATTACATTGAAGATATAAAGACGTTTTCATCATTGGATGAAGAGGATATAATACCCGTACCCTATCTCTTTAGGAATTATGAGGAAATGCCCGTAATTGAACAAAAAGCATTGCAATTATGCCGAGGGAGCGTATTGGATATTGGTTGTGGAGCTGGTAGCCATAGCCTTTATCTCCAAGAAAAAGAGTTTCAGGTTACTGCTTTGGACAGCTCCCAAGGCGCCATAGAAACTTGTAAACAAAGGGGAG
>CAZYQR010000458.1:0-2010 GCA_964649755.1 uncultured Maribacter sp.
TTATCCAATTGAAGATGTTTGAAACTGTTGATTGCAATTTCATATTGCTGAATACCTACGAGCCCAAATTAGCCAATTTAATGGGTAAAAAAAGTAAAGAACGATTGGGTATTATTTATGACTCCTTATCTGAAAACTCGAAACTTCAATTGGATAAAACGATGGAATATCTTCTTGAGAACCATTCTAGAAGCAATCATAAGTTTGAGTCGGTTTCAATTTCCAATGATATTGAACATGCCATCAATCAAATGGTGGTTGATAGGGATATTGACCTTATAGTGATGGGGACCAAAGGGGCAACTGGGGCCAAGGAGGTTTTCATGGGAAGTAATACCGTTAAGGTCATTAAAAAAGTGCGGATGTGTCCTATTATTGCAGTGCCTCATGATTATGATTTCAAGACCCTCAAATCGGTTGTTTTTCCTACCGATTTTACCCATCCGTATAGCAAAAGTGAGTTAAAACCTTTGACAGACATAGTCAGTTTATGGAACGCAGAAATATTTATCCTGCAAGTAGCACAGGAATACGAATTACACGATGATCAAAAAAGGAATTCAAAGCAATTAGCCAATCGGTTGCAAGATGTGAAGCATAGTTTTCACAAAGTTGAAATGTGGAATAATGTCGCAGAGGCAACCAATAAATTTGCTGGTGAGAATGATATGAATTTAATCGCTTTGATTCACTATCCACATACTTTCATGGAAAAATTGACTCGGGAACCAGTCATTCGGAAAATAGGTTTTCATGCCAAGGTGCCACTAATGGTCTTGCCAGACATACATTGATTTTTTAATAAACTGATGCTAGAAATTTTAAGATGGGATGGTGTTCAAGGACTTAACAGGAAATTCGGACAAAAGAAGGGTAGGACAAAAAACACGAACAAAAAGAAAAGTAATTACCATAGTACTTCCAATACTAAGGAAACTGTAATCACCATGCTATAGATTCTTCTTGCCATTACAATATTGTTTAAAGTGCTTTTTTAAAATAGAATATTTGGTGGTTAGATCCCCTAAAGCTTAATAGAGGAATATTGCCATATGACTCCATTTTTTTGACTAAATCCCGATGGAACCATTTTTTAAAGACACCTTTCTTTTTCCTTTCCAATAGCACCACCAAATCAGCTCCTACTTCCCCCAGATAGATTCTTAATGCATCGAAGATGTTTTCCGAGACCAAATGCACAAATTCCATACGCTCGTACTTAACTTTTTGCAGCAGCATATTTTTAAATCCTTCCATTTGATTCACTTTGTCGAGTTCTTTTTTTGTGGTAATATGAACGACTTTTATTTCAGCATCAAACTGATTGGCCATTTCTACAAGTTTTCGAATTGCATAAATATCCTCATCCTCAAAATCGGTTCCATAAACGATAGTTTTAATAGGATTATAGCTTGCATCCGCAGGAATTGCCAAAATGGGGCAGGGCGCTTTTTCAATAAGATGCTTTGTGGTGCTTCCCATGATAGATTCCCTTAATCCACTTTCTCCTTTCACACCTACTACTATTAAGTAGGCATGCCATTCATCAGCTATTGCAATAATACCATGAATAATAGATTTATTTTTCACAGCCTCGAGTTGTATATTCGGCGCTTGCCATTCGTTACCCATATGTTCTGTACAAAATTTCTCCAGTTTGGAACGGTGTAGTTTAAAAGCATCTTTCTCAAGATGGGGAAAAGGTTCATCTAGTCCTTCCATCCCAAGAACGGTGGGATAATCAAACACATGTGCGATTACTAATCGGGTTTCCAATTGTTCGCTCATTTCGTGGGCATATTTCAATGCCGCTACCGAATTTTCGGAATAATCTGTTGCACATAATATTGTTTTCACCTTTTTATTTGTTTGAAAATTTTAAATGTCCATTGCTATTAGTGGGTAACCAACGATCTGTTTCAATTCAATCTTTTACCTTTCCGATCACGGTTGGGTTTGGGGTAATTGCATTTTCACAAATTCTACCCTCCTGTTATTAGCCTTGCCCTC
>CAZYQR010000459.1:0-2003 GCA_964649755.1 uncultured Maribacter sp.
AACCAATGGATTTGAAAAGGGATAGGTTTTTAGAGGATGAAATAAAATTTGACCTAAAGGAAGCTAAAGAAGCGCTTGAGAAGCAAGAACAAAAAGAAGAAGAACAAAAACCACAAGAAGCTCAAGAGCAGCAACAAAAAGCTAAGAAAAAACAAAAGAAGGCGGCTAAGAAGATGAAGCAAATGAGTGATATGATGAAGAAGATGATGTCTGGCGGAGGCGGAGGTGGCGACCAAGCATCTGAAGACATTGACACATTGCGTCAGATATTAGAGAACTTATTACTCTACTCTTTTGACCAAGAGTCACTTATGGCTACTTTCGATGGCATTGATGTCAATAATAACAAATATGGAAAGTACATTGTAGAACAAAGTAATCTAAGAGAACATTTTGAGCATATAGACGATAGCTTGTTTTCGTTATCCTTAAGACAACCTAAAATTTCAGAAAAAGTTAATTCACAAATAACAGATGTCTATTTTAATATTGACAAGGCACTTGGGCAACTTACCGAGAATAGAATATATAAAGGGGTGTCATCTCAACAGTATGCGATTACGGCCAGTAATGAATTGGCAAGTTTCTTAAGTGATGTATTAGATAATATGGAAATGTCTATGAATCCATCTCCCGGTTCTGGTAGTGGAGGTGGAGAACAGCTTCCAGATATTATTATGAGCCAAGAAGAGCTCAATAAGGAAATGGAGGAAGGTGTAAAGAAAAGTGAGAAGGGAAAAGAAGGTGAAGAAGGTGAAGAAGGAAAGGATGGAGAAGGCGAGAAACCAGGCGAGGATGGCAAAGACGGAAAAGAGGGTGAGGGAGAAAAACCTGGTGAAAGTGGAAAGTCCGGTAAGGAAGGCGAGGATGGTAAAAGCGGTGAGGATGGTAAAAGTGGAAAGCAACCAGGCAAGGGTGGTGAAGGTGGTGAGAGTGGTGAGAATGGAAAGCAGAAAGGCGAAGGGAACCAAAGCGGACAAGAAGGTGAGAATGGCAAAGATGGTAAGAACGGTAAAGGTGGAAAGAACGGGAAAGACGGTAAAAATGGAGGAGAAGGGTCAGATGGTGAAGGCGAAAAAAATGATGGTTATGGAGAGGGAGGAAGTGAAGAACAGAATGGTGAGTTGTTTAAAATATATCAGCAACAACAACAATTGCGGCAGGCTTTAGAGGATAGATTTGCTAAGGAAGGAAAGATTGAATCTGCTGGCGAATTAATAAAGCAGATGGAAGATATCGAGCTCGATTTATTAAACTCAGGCTTTACGAATCAAACACTTCAAAAAATGATGGATGTTCAGCATCAATTATTGAAATTAGAGAACGCAACCTTTATGCAAGGTGAAGATAACAAGCGTAAATCTGAAACAAATAAAATTGATTTTAATCAAACAAATCAGAGTCAAATACCAACGGCGAAACAATATTTTAACACTACAGAAATATTAAATCGCCAAGCACTACCTTTGCAAAATCATTTCAAGAAGAAGATTCAAGAGTATTTTAAGAGCGCCAATGATTAGTTTTAATTACGAAACGGATTTCAAATTAGACAATACAGCTAAAGTATCAAGTTGGATTTCCGAAACTATCTTAGCAGAAGAGTTTAAAGAAGGGGAGATCAATTATATCTTTTGTTCAGACGATTATCTACATCAAATTAATATCGATTTTTTAGATCATGATACTTTGACGGATATAATTAGTTTTGATTATACAGTCGGAAAAGAACTACATGGCGATATTTACATTTCAGTCGAACGGGTAAAAGAAAATGCATCAGATTTTAAGGTGTCTTTCAGTGATGAAATGGCTAGGGTTATTATACATGGTGTACTTCATTATTGTGGCTATAAGGATAAGTCTGAAGCTGATGAAAAGGAAATGCGCGCAAAGGAAGATTATTATCTTACTCGGCGTAATTAAGAGTTATCAATTCGCCTTATATTTGCGGGCTAAATTTTGAAGATTATAATTGTTCCACGTGGAACAAAAACGAATAG
>CAZYQR010000460.1:0-1999 GCA_964649755.1 uncultured Maribacter sp.
CCTCCATAATCCAATATATTGTTCATGAAAATGCGATAGTCCATGTTCACATTTTTAGTTTCATCGATTAAAGTAACCTCACTGGCATAGGAGGCAGCACTATTGGTGCCTGGGTACTTCTCCATAATAAACTTATTCAATTTTACTTGAAATGGGACAGTAATCTCTTTTGTCCCATAGGAAACAGCTAAATCAATATCATCGAATTTTAACTGTTGTGGTCTACCTTCTGCTCCCCTGCTACCATAAACATAAATCTCTTTTGTATTCCCATTTACGGTCACATCCAATAATAATGCGGTAAGGCTTTCATTGCGAACTTTTGAGTCTTCAGATTCAATATGGACTTTTCCCTTCTTTTTAAAATCAGCGAAAACAAAATTATTGATACCATCGGAATATAAAGACCGTAATTTTAAAGGTTTATAATTTTTTGAAGGATTTATGGTATCCCGATGTTGGGTGGCCATAACCATTTGGGTCAAGGTCTTATTCGTATTGAAAAGCAAAGAATCGTTCCTGAAAGCTATATTTATTGCATCTGGTAATTGGGCATTTTTAAAATTATAAATGACATTCCTGATTCTTTTGGTTTGCCCTTCACTTATAAAGTATTCTTCCCTCCCATTTGGCCCTGAAACAACAATTTGCAGGGTCGCCCTACCATCAACACTTTCGGTCAGAATCTGTTTCGGATTAGGAATGAACTCTTTAACATCAACCGTAATCAAATCCCCATCAACCAAGTATTCTTCCTGCCAACTATTGTTTCCCAAGGAGGCAAAAAGTACGGGCTCATCAAAATCAAAGGCCTTGTTATTCTTATTGACCTTGAATTTTAAGAATGCATTGGAGGATCGGAAACTATTTGCTGTGCCGTTTTCTCGAATATGCATAATACCCTCGAAACCAAAATATCTTGTAACACCTGCACCGAGAAGGATTATGATAATAGCACCATGAAAAAGAAGCAATGGCCATTTCTTTTGTTGGATCATCCTAAACTTGAAAATGTTCACAATGATCGTTATTCCGAACAATGCCAATAAAAGCTCAAACCACCACGATTTATAAATGACTTTTTGTGCCGCAGAGGTACCAAAGTCATTCTCTATAAATGTAGCAGTACCAATTGCTGCTGCAAAAAGCAATATATAAAGTCCTGCGGCTCGGGTATTGAATAATGGTGTGGAAAATTTTAGGAATTTAGATAGTATGTTCTTCATTGTAAAGTGATGTAGGTGCACCAAATTTAAAGGAAATAATTTAAACTTGTTGCTTTTACCTACATTATCAACATACTAGTAATGACACGTCAAAAAAATTGACTTGTCAACAAGAAACATGGATCCCTATGCAATTAAGCCAAAGACCTTAACGGTAAAACTATCAGCCTATTTCTTTGCACCCAATTTTACTAATATTTTTTCTAACAAACACCATTTGGTGAATGCCGATTGAAAAATGTTGGCTCCTATAAACAGGGTAAACCACAACCAATTAATATTTACATACATGGCCAATACGGCGCTCAACATGACAAGGCAACCTACGATAATCCTAAAATATTTGTTTAACATTTCAACTAAATTTTTTAATTAATATTAAATACTCCGCTCAATGGGAACCACAACCGCCTTAATAGGATTGTTGGTTTCCAAATTTGTATTGAAACCCTTTATCAGTTCAAAAAGCACATCAATTTTTTCATCTTCGGTAAAAGAGAAAAAAAGGCTGGATTCTACGCCGCCTTTTACATTGGGAAACCAGCTGGACTTCATCAATAATGAGACTGGTGTCTTATACCCATCAATTTCAGAGCCACTAAAGTTCTCTATCTTGGCCTTTTTAAAAAGGTCAACTACCTGTTTTTCAAATTGTTCTACAACGGTGATCAATAAAAGTTTCATTTATTTATAATTTTTACGTTCTATCATATAATACACCAAAGGCACTACCAAAAGGGTCAATACGGTTGAAACGATGGTCCCACCCATGA
>CAZYQR010000461.1:0-1991 GCA_964649755.1 uncultured Maribacter sp.
GACTCAACTCCGTCGTCAGATAAATAAAATCGGCCGTCGGTAAAGACACCGTCTATGTCAAATGCTACTAGTAGTATGCCGGGGTTCACATGATACCTGCGCGGAAAAGATCGTGAATATTCAGTGCACCGACCAGTCGCAACTCTTCGTCCGCGACCAGGAGTGATGTAATTTTATTTTCTTCCATAAGCACAACGGCCTCGACGGCCAAGACGTCGGCGGCAATCGTCTTACAGTGGGTGTGCATGATTTCGTCCATGCGGGTAGTGCGAACATCAACACCGTCGTCGAGTGCGCGACGCAAATCGCCGTCAGTAAAAATGCCAGCGATACGATTCTCACTATCAACAATAGCGGTCATGCCGAGCCCTTTCTCCGTCATCTCCATCAGGCCATCTGCGAGCGGCACATCGGCTGTGACCACTGGAATTGCATCTCCACTTTGCATGACGTCGGCCACGCGAAGCAATAGTCGTTTGCCAAGGCTGCCGCTGGGATGCGACATCGCAAAGTCTTCGGCGGTGAAGCCGCGCAGTTTCAGAAGCGCCACTGCGAGAGCATCGCCCATCGCGAGCGTCGCGGTAGTACTGGCTGTAGGTGCGAGATTTAATGGGCACGCTTCTTCACTAACGCTGACATCAAGATGTACATCGGCGGCCTTGGCTAACGTCGAGTTGGGCTTCCCGCTCATGGCAATAAGTTTGGCGCCCATGCGTTTCACGAGCGGCAGTATCGTCAGAATCTCGTCAGTCTCGCCGGAATACGAAATAGCCAATAACACGTCCTGATCGGTAATCATCCCCAGGTCGCCATGACTGGCTTCGCCTGGGTGTACGTAAAAGGATGGGGTGCCGGTGCTGGCTAACGTCGCTGCGATCTTGCTGCCGATGTGGCCTGACTTGCCCATACCCGCGACGACGATTCGACCGGGTGTATCGAGGCAGAGGCGGCAGGCTGCCAGGAACGACTCATCGAGTCGCGCGCGCAGGCTGTCCACTGCGCGGGCTTCAATATCCAGCACATCGCTCGCCAGTGCGAGTATTTCGTCTTTTGTAAGTTCTGCTGCCACGAGCCGGCCCTCGGCGCTGATTGCTTAACTAATACTAACGGTTTCCCATACGACGAAGGAGTCATACGCGATAAAAGCCAGTAATAAAGCAATACCTTCTATCCGGGATAGCTCGCTTTTACCATCGTAATCGTGCGTCATGGCAAATAAGACCAATGTAAAAGCAACCATGACGAAAATATGCAGCGACAGCACGGATTGTTCCACCCCGATCGGTGCGATCGTTGCGGCAACTCCAATCACGCCTAGCAGATTAAAAATATTCGAGCCGACGATATTGCCGATGGCCAATCCGTACTCGCCTCTTAGGGCGCTGACCAGGGACACGGCGAGTTCCGGCAGGCTGGTTCCAATGGCGACCAACAAGATGCCGATTACAACATCACTGACGCCGAAGAACTCCGCGATCGAAATTGAACCCTTCACCAGCAGATGCGCGCCAAGCAAGAGCGATACAAGCCCGACGATCAGCCATAAAATTGCCCTCGGCATGGCCACGTTTTTCGGAATCTCCGCTTCGTAGTCCTGCTTGATAGGATCATTCGGTGCAGAGCGCATGCCAAGTCGAGTGAGCCAGATCATAACGATGACCAGGCCGGTCAACATTACCAGCCCGTCAATACGGCTTAGATAGGAGTCCAAAAACAGGGACACTGTTAGTAGAGTGACCGCGAGCAGCGCCGGCATTTCGCGGCGTAACGTTGCCGAACGCAATTGAATCGGCCTGATTATTGCGACGCAGCCGAGTACCAGGCCGATATTGGCGATATTTGAACCAATGGCATTGCCGAGTGCCAATCCAGGCTGGCCCTTTGCTGAGGCGATTGCCGAAACCAATATTTCGGGTGCCGAAGTTGCAAACGCTACGATTGTGAGGCCAATCAATAGCGGTGGGACGCCCATATTGCGTGCCCCGGCGGAG
>CAZYQR010000462.1:0-1989 GCA_964649755.1 uncultured Maribacter sp.
AGTGTAATGGTTTTTCCCCTCCGTATACCACGCAAGGAACCTTTCCAGCATTACGTAGGGCCTTCGTTGCCTTTTTGCCCACGCTTTCTCTTTCTGATCCTTTAATTGTAATTGACTTCATTGTTATATTTAAAAATTAATAATATTCATTTAGATTACATCAAGAACTTTGAACTTATTGATGAATTGTGGTGTACCCTATGCATTACGTCTGCAAATAATGGGGCGCAACTAAGTACTTTAACCTTGTCGCTCTTTATTTCTACAGGGATTGAATCAGTAATGATCAATTCCTTTAATTGAGAGTTTTCTATTTTCTCATAGGCATTCCCAGATAATAAACCATGTGTTGTTATTGCTCTTACGCTAATGGCACCGCGTTCCATCATCAAATCTGCGGCCTTTGCAATGGTTCCTGCAGTATCAACCATATCATCTACCAACACTACATTTTTGCCCTTTACATCTCCAATGAGTTCCATGTGGGAAATTACATTGGCTTTAGACCTCTGTTTATAACAGATAACTACATCACTTTTTAAGGCTTTTGAATATGCGTAAGCTCTTTTTGAGCCTCCCATATCAGGTGATGCAATGGTTAGATTATCTAGATTTAATTTCTTCAAATAAGGTAAGAACATGGTAGAAGCGAACAAATGATCAACAGGTTTTTCAAAAAAACCTTGAATTTGATCCGCATGTAAGTCCATGGTAATTATACGGGTTGCCCCTGCAGCTTCTAACATCTTAGCGATGAGTTTTGCTGCGATAGGAACCCTTGGTTTGTCCTTTCTGTCTTGTCTTGCCCAACCAAAATATGGCATCACAGCAGTAATGTGTCTTGCAGAGGCACGTTTGGCTGCATCTAACATCAACAACATTTCCATTAGATTTTCAGAGCTAGGATTTGTTGATCCAATGATAAAAATACGTGCGCCACGTACAGATTCTTCAAAGGCTGGTTGAAACTCGCCATCGCTATATCTAGAAAAGTGGACTTTGCCTAAATCGGTCCCATAAGCCTTGGCAATTTTTTCTGCTAGTTCTGTACTCTGGGTACAGGCGAAAATCTTCGGTTCTGGAACTTGATAAGACATGCTTAACGTATTGTTTTTCAAATTATTAAACTCCTTTTCAACAAAGGAGGTGCAAATTTAGAAATTTATTTGGGTTGCTAAAGGATAAATGTTGTTATTTTTTGATAGTAAAAAGAAAATATTTTATAGTTTTGCAGTCCTATTTTCAACTGCTCGAGTCCTGCCTTTGGCAGGTAAAGGCGGATCTACCAACCGTAGGTTGGACTGGTAGACCTGTCTGCCGACAGGCAGGCGCGCTTAATGAAATATTGAATATGGTTTGGGTTTATGCTATTTCTAGTTTAGATTTCAACTACATTTATGTTGGCATGTCAACTAATGTAAATGAACGAATTGAAAGACATAATTCCGGTAGAGAAAGAACTACTAGACATTATGCTCCCTACAAGTTGATTTATCTTGAGGAGTGCAAAAATAGGATTGAAGCTAGAAAGAGAGAAAAATATTGGAAATCTGGTGTCGGTAAAGAACAACTCAGAGAATTAAGAAATAAAAAATAAATCTACTGTAAAATGCTCGAGTGGCGGAACTGGTAGACCTGTCTGCCGACAGGCAGGCGCGCTTAATGAAATATTGAATATGGTTTGGGTTTATGCTATTTCTAGTTTAGATTTCAACTACATTTATGTTGGCATGTCAACTAATGTAAATGAACGAATTGAAAGACATAATTCCGGTAGAGAAAGAACTACTAGACATTATGCTCCCTACAAGTTGATTTATCTTGAGGAGTGCAAAAATAGGATTGAAGCTAGAAAGAGAGAAAAATATTGGAAATCTGGTGTCGGTAAAGAACAACTCAGAGAATTAAGAAATAAAAAATAAATCTACTGTAATATGCTCGAGTGGCGGAACTGGTAGACGCGCTGGATTCAAAATCCAGTTCCTTTGG
>CAZYQR010000463.1:0-1989 GCA_964649755.1 uncultured Maribacter sp.
AAAGATTATAATTAAAATTATGGGTAGACCCGCAACAAAACCGACTGAATTAAGAGACGGATTTTATATTGAAATAAGAAATAGAGGTTCTAAGGCTGGCGTTAAAATACGAAGAGATACTAAAGAACTAATGCTTATGGCCATTAAAGAATACGAAAAGTCCAAGGATGTTGTCCTTATTGGCGAAGTAAGCAAGGGAAAGGTTTTGTCTAAGGTAAAATGAACCTTAATCAAGTAACTGTGCCCTCTTTGGATTTGGAAAAATCAATTCCATTCTATCAAAAATTAGGGTTAAAGTTAATTGTTAAGGCCTTACCACATTACGCCCGGTTTGAATGCCCTGATGGGGATTCAACTTTTTCCATACATAAAGTCGAAGAATTACCAAGAGGTGATGGCATTTACGTTTATTTTGAATGTAACGATTTAGATGCCCAGGTAGGTAAACTACGTGCAAACGGAATTGAATTTCAAGAAACTCCCAGCGATAGGCCTTGGCTCTGGCGAGAAGCCCGATTAAAGGATATGGACAATAATAAGTTGATTCTTTTCTATGGCGGTGAGAATCGTAAAAATCCGCCTTGGAGAATATCCTAAGATTCTTAAACTACTTTTGAAAAGGAGAACGAAAGCACATATTTTAGTAAATAGCATGTTTATTTTTCTGATTAAAAACCTTTTTGGTCGGTAAGCTGTTTTTGGTATGTGTTACGTTCTTCGAGCATTTTCTGCACTTTATCCCGATTTCTGTCAGTTACCTAAAAATAAGGGTTTTGAACGTTTTACAACCCTATAGGATACATCATATTGCGTTTTTATTAAATAAAAGCGCAAGTCATGAAAACTATCTTAACTTTAATATATGTTCTTACTATAGGAGAGATAGGACTATGGTCCCTAATAGGCGGAATGGTCATAGTGGCAGCTGGAATATTCATAGGAGTAATGAGGATATTGTGGAGTGTTATGAATGATATTTAGGGTAGAAACTGTTGAAATGAACATCGTTACTTCTACTACTAACGAGAACACAGTGGCACGTTTATACAAGTTCAAAAATTCTAGAGTAAAGAAAGCATTGTCTTTTACTACAAAAAGAAACAAAGCTAAATTGGCTTAATACAATCCAATAGTAACAATCACTTGTTTTTAACAGGTAATTCTTTGATTTCTTTTAGGTACAGGTCTTTATAGAATACCTCTGCACCTTCAGATTGTAGAATAATTTTTCCTGATGTAAGGGGTGTTTTATCAGTCATGGCCCTGGAGTTATAGAGTCGCATTACTTCTTTACCGTTGACAATATGAATACTGGTATCACCATAGGTGATTAACTCAACATCGTTCCATTTTCCATGTGGTCTTTCCGCATCAAATGCTTTGAATACCCTTCGTTTGGCTAAACTGTCATCCACCGCCGTCTCTAGTATCTCCGCCAGATAATAGGTTCTCAAAGGGGCGTTCTCTTTGTAAATGTAATACTTGTCATCTTTGGGTATACTGGGAATATCTATTTCAACATCACCCACTGGCCAATAGTCACCCATATCACCTTGCTGAATCTGTAGTTCTTGCGAACTCATCCAATTATTGGCTGAACCCGGTGGACCAAAACCGTGATATAAGAGACCACTATCCCTAGGGCCTTTCTCTCTGGGTGGGTGCATTTCCTCACCCCACTTTACTTTTAACTTCAAATGATAATTTTTATAATCCTTATCGGTATAGATCATACCCCAAGACACACCCGATATACGAATGGCATTGCCCTGGTCAGTTTCAACAACTTTGATTACACCCAGCGGATCGTTATCGATACCAAAAGGGGCGATGGTGTTGTCCAAACTGTCTTTGTCAATTAAATAAGGCGTTCCCAAATAGGTATGCCAACCTGAAAGGTCATTGCCGTTCCATAAAGACACCCAAGTATCTCTTGTGTTTTCTTCCTTTTTATTGGATTTACACGAACCGAAAATCAATAGTAAGAGT
>CAZYQR010000464.1:0-1983 GCA_964649755.1 uncultured Maribacter sp.
AACATTATTGGGAACAATGGATGGTTCGAAAAAGGGAAAGATCCTGCTCATTTTGCACAACAGCCTATAAATGCTTGTGCAATGGTACTTGCATTTGATCAGGCTTACAAGACAACAAAAAATATAGAATATCTCAAAAAAATGTATACTTCTTATTTGTGGTTTCTGGGGGAAAATGATCTGGGAATTCCTCTTTATAATTTTGATACGAAAGGTTGCTCTGATGGTCTCGAATCTTTTGGGATTAATAAGAATCAAGGAGCAGAAAGTACAATATCATATTTAATAGCTCATCTAAAAGTTCTTCGAGCTATACACAATAATTTAACTTTTTAATTTTAAATACAACTTAAAATATATTTATACAAAAACCATCTCTTTAAATAACTCATCCATAGAAATGGTTGCAAATGTCGAGGCGTAATCTGACATTGCGTATGGGATAACTAATTCATTATTTAAAATAATAGAACCACAGGAATAAACAATATTAGGCGCATATCCATCCCTTTCTTCATGGTTTGGTGCGAGTAAAGGTTCTTCTAATTTTGCTATGACTTTTGAAGGATCATCTAGATCAAGGAGTATTGCGCCTAAAGTATAGCTTCTCATCGGCCCTACATTATGTGTAATTAATAGCCACCCTTTTTCTGTTTCAAGAGGGGATCCTGCATTACCGGTTTTGACAAACTCCCAAGGATAAAAAGGCTCCTGAATTTTTTTTGCATTTTGCCAAACATTTATCTTATCGGAAAACATGACATAGTTAGCATAACCGTCATAGTAGGATACCATGGCATATTTTCCGCAAATTCTTCTTGGGAAAAGTGCCATTCCTTTATTAACGCTATACTCACCATTAAGAGGCTTTATCTTAAAATGATAAAAATCTTTTGTTTCCAAAAGGTTTGACAAAATAGAGTGTCCGTTATAAGCTGTATAGGTTGCATAATACGTAATACTTCCATCATCATCAATAAATCTGACAAATCTAGCATCTTCAATTCCATTAGTTTCCGAATAAGAAACCGGGAAAATCACTCTTTCTGAGATAGCTGTATCAAGAGAAAATGTAGTTTCATAATGTGACGTTGCAAGCCATTTTATTCTCTTCAATTCAGCCCTATCTAATTTCGTTAAACTTTCATCTTTTAATACTTCCCTCAAGCTGCGAATAAGCTCACCATAAATAAATTTATCATTAAGCCTGTCTAATACCATATCAAGAACCTTCCCATTATGATCAATTTGCTTAAATTTATTTCTAAATCTATTTTTATTATAAACATATCGTTTCACTATTCCCGGTTTATCAACAAGATTTCCAGGTTCTATAATTGATATGTTATTGTCTTTATCAATTACAGCATTTCTAAAAACAATAGATGAAATATGCCCTTCACCTGTTGCTCTAAAACTAATTATTACTCTTGTTTGACCTTCTTCCAAATTAAATTGATCTGGGTCCACTACAATGGAAGGATTAAAAAAGGCCGAAGATTCTATTGAATACTCTTGGGTAAAGTACGCACCTATCAGAAGTTTTTTTCTTAATGAAAGGTTTTTTGGATTAACTTTTATATTGATAATTATTTGTTCTACTTTATTAAAATTATTCTCTAAAATTTTAGAAATGTTACGGTGACGTTTTGAAAAATTTCTTAATACTTGGTCTAATACCGAATTAGTTTCTTCTTCAGAAAGATTTAGAACATTTTGAATTATCAATTTGGTTTTTGCATTGCCATTAGGTTGAAAAAAACGTGTGATAATTTTTTTAGGATTTGGATAAAAGCGAATTGAACTTCTTTTAACTTTTAATGGCATAATAATCTTTGAGGTATCAATTAGGTTTTCAGACCTTGAAAATAATAAAATAAAATAAAATAACGATAAAAAGTTCCATTTATTCGATGAAATGTATGATTGTTGTCAGAAAATCTTCTTTATTTTCAATATGACTCATATGTCCATCTGCAAATT
>CAZYQR010000465.1:0-1982 GCA_964649755.1 uncultured Maribacter sp.
AACGATTGCTCTACACAATGGAGCCCAATGGACGAGAATACCAAATATTTTGAACCCAGTCAGAAACAATTCATGATGAATTTCAGAGTAGAGAATTTGGTTGAGCTATTGGAAATACTAAAAAAAGAAGGCGTAAAAGTTGTGGGCGAAATCGAGGAATACGAATATGGAAAATTTGGTTGGATTTTGGACCCCGAAGGAAACAAACTGGAACTATGGGAGCCTGTTGACAAAGCATTTCTTCCATAATTAATTTGTTGATTTAGAGACTTTGGGATGTATTCAACAAATAACCCCAGCAGTAAGGTCAAGATAGTTTGAACTCATTTCTTATGATGTTAAAATATTTATTACATTTAACATTCATATTAACCACCAAAAATCAAATAATTATGTCAGAAGATAATAAGGATTTAGGAGATAAAGCAGAAGATGCATTTGACAGCGCAAAGGAAAAGGCGAAAGATTTAGGCGAGAAAGCTGGCGAAAAACTCGATGACGCAAAAGAGGCTACCAAGGAATTTGCTGGGGATGCAAAGGAAAAAGCTAGTGATTTTGCTGAGGATGCCAAGGAGACGGCCAAGGAATTTACCGAGAGTGCCAAAGAAGCATTTAGCGGTGTTGGAGGCGACAACAAGAAGTTACTTGCTGGGATTTTGGGAATTGTCCTAGGCTCATTGGGAGTTCATAAATTCATTTTGGGTTATAATAAAGAAGGTATAATCATGCTTGTTGTCACTGTTGTTCTTGGGTTTTTCACCTGTGGCATAGGCGCTTCATTAATGGGTATTTTAGGTCTTATCGAAGGAATAATATATATAACCAAATCTGATGAGGAATTTTACAACACCTATCAGGTAGGTCAAAAGCCTTGGTTCTAAAATATAAAAAGCTGGATTGTATTGATCTGGCTTTTTTAATTCATTTTATTATCGTAATATCGCAATATATAAATATGTAATGGGGGTAACCAAAACACAGATCTTTGATAAAAAACAAAACGAATTGGCAACCATTTTCAAGGTTTTGGCCAATCCGGCCAGAATAGCCATACTTCAATACATCAGTACTCAAAAGGCATGCATCTGCAATGATATCGTTGAGGAAATAGGTTTGGCGCAACCTACAATTTCCCAACACTTAAAAGAGTTGAAGAGTATTGATTTGATTGAAGGGGAAATCAGCGGCAAAAAAGTCTGTTACTGTATCAACTTAAAAAAATGGGAAAAAATTCAAGATCTCTTGAATTCCTTTTTTGATAAAACTAAATATAATTGTTGTTAAATATATTACTATGCAAACGAAAGAATTCTTATCACTATTGAGCGAAAACCAAAACAAGAGCCTTCTTTTTGAATATAAAGATGGTCGCTTTGTTGGTACCAACTACCATATTACAGAAGTAAAGAACATCACCGTTGATGCGGTTGATTGTGGTGCGAATACCGACTTCTGGAAAGAAACAATCATTCAGCTTTGGGAAAGTCCAAAAGAAAAAGACAAAAGGGAATTCATGACCGCTTACAAGGCCATGGGGATTTTAAATAAGGTTGATCGTATAAAGCCTATGGAAAAAGGCGTTGAAGTAAAATTCGAATACAGTAATCCTAATTTTCACACTGCTCAGCTCTTTGTGAATGATTATGTACTAGAAGAAAATAAGTTGATCATGAAATTAGGTATCGAAAAAACCGATTGCAAGGCTAAGGATACTTGTGGTGTGCCCGATGGGAAAATCGTTCAAGAAGAGGCCTGTTGTACTCCAGGTGGCGGTTGCTGTTAATACTATACATTAATGCAAATACGCGAAATGCATCCAGCTGATTGGGATTCGGTAGCTACAATTTATGTTGAAGGGATAGCTACGGGATATGCGACTTTTGAAAAGAGCATTCCAACATATGAAGCATGGGATAGTGAACATCTTAAATCATGTAGAATGGTTGTTGTGGATAAGAACACTATTTTGGGTTGGGCTGCAT
>CAZYQR010000466.1:0-1970 GCA_964649755.1 uncultured Maribacter sp.
GTCTAAACAAGATGCTACAACCCGAATAAATACTGATAATGACTATCTTTATTTGCATAATTAAGATAGTTATGAATATTATTTCATGGAACGTTAATGGCATACGTGCAATTGTAAAAAAGGATTTTTTTGAAACAATTCATAGTTTAGACCCTGATATACTCTGTTTGCAGGAGACAAAGGCTCAAGATCAAGAGGTTGCAAAAGCCTTGTCCCCATTGAATACCTATCGCAATCATTTTAACTCCGCGGATAAGAAGGGATATTCGGGTACCGCATTGTTGAGTAAAACGAAGCCTTTCACTATGACCAATGATATGAATATTGCCGAACATGATACAGAGGGTAGGATTCAATGTGCTGAATACACTAATTTTTACTTGGTAAACGTTTACGTACCCAACTCTGGGCAACAATTAGACCGATTGGCATACCGAAAGAAATGGGATGCAGATTTCCTGGGCTATCTGAAAAATCTCGAGAAAACAAAACCGGTTATTGTTTGTGGGGATTTAAATGTGGCCCATACACCGATCGACCTAAAAAACAATAAGGCAAACTATGATAAGACGGCAGGGTATACTCAAATAGAAATTGATGGGTTGGACAATTTTATCAAAGCAGGATTTGTTGATTCTTTTAGATATCTGCACCCAGATGAGGTGGCCTATACGTATTGGAGTTATCGCTTCAAGGCACGGGAAAGAAATACAGGTTGGCGCATTGATTACTTTTTGGTCAGTTCTAAATTGGTCGATAAAATAAAATCGGTTAAAATATTCTCGGATGTTTATGGCTCCGACCATTGCCCATTAGCGTTAGATATTGACCTGTAACAACAATTGGTGCTTTAATGTATCAATTGGGAATTGAGCCCATGGATTTGACATGCCTTTGTTCTTAAAAGATTTTCCAAAATATCCAAATCATCATCATAGCCCCTCACGATCATTAAATACCCGCCTTTTTTTAATGCTTTTATATGGGCAGTAGTCGCCTTTGGCGAGATTCCTAAACCTCTTAAAATGCCATAAGGACCCGCTGAAATGGCCCCTAAGGTTTTACCTTCTATATCATTGAGAAATATCGAAGTTAAAGGACCTATTATAAAAATATAGCCTATTTCAGGATTGTAAAAATAATCACATTCCATAGCTACTTTTGTTATTTTACTTAAGTGGTCTTTAATTGCTATCCCAGTATTTATTTGGCCCTTGTTTTGGGCTGAATTCAAAATATTTGTTTTTCCAAGAATTGATAAATTATAATCCGCAGATTCATTGGTGATGATTTCTGCGGCTTCTAGGATATGAAAAGAATCTAAGTATATTTTTGAAAAAACATGCTTATGAGCCGATTTGGCAATCTTGGCCTTCATTTTATTAAATTTTTAGTGGTCCTAAGATAGTTTAGCAAACTAGCCTTGTAAATGATCTAGGTCATTCAACAAAAAAAGAATTGCTAAAACTGATCTAGGTCATATCAAATAGTAATAAGTTCATATACTTTAGTAATGAAAATTAATTATTCACTTAAAACATATAATCATGTCAAGCGAAAGTAATGTAATGTTGGCCTTATTGACAGGAGCTGCAATAGGAGCTGGGTTTGGAATTCTTTATGCGCCTCATAAGGGCACCAAAACCCGAAAACTAATTAAATCAAAAGCTTTGGAGACCAAACACGAAATTTCTGAACGTGTTTCACATGCCAAAGAAGATCTTACAAGGACCGCAAATGAGAAGAAAGTGGAATTTGAACAAAAGTTGGATGATACCATATCTAATATGAGTTACAAAGCAGATGATATAATTGCAACAATGGAGCACAAATTGGAAGATTTAAAAAAGAAAAATGCCCAACTACAGAAATAACAAAAGATGGCCTTGAAAGAACTAAAAAGGGATCTAACTGAGGCAGATGTCGACGTTAGATCCTATCTCGAAAATAGCGAGGAATATTTTAAACTT
>CAZYQR010000467.1:0-1964 GCA_964649755.1 uncultured Maribacter sp.
ATTCAGGAGTTAGATGTACTGGATCTTTCCAAAAATAAAATATCCTATTCATTCGAATTAATAAAAGACAGGAATTGGAATGAAGTTTGGGAGAGCAATTATGATCCGGTACTAATAAAGAACCTGGTTTATATCAGGGCCCCTTTTCATACGTCCCGGCATAGTGTTAAACATGAAATAATTATTGATCCCAAGATGTCATTCGGTACTGCACACCAAAGAGATTTGACTATGAAAATGACAAGGCCTTTATTTCCGTTGCCTTTTCTGCGAACTATTTTGCAATCGGCACTTCTTTTTTTTACTGAAGCTCTAACTTTCATCTTGCTATCTTAATATCTATATGTAATTCTTGCTTTGGTCAGGTCATATGGGCTCATCTCCAATTTAACCTTATCACCAGGAAGCAATTTTATGTAATGCATTCTCATTTTACCGGAAATATGTGCTGTAACCACATGACCATTTTCCAGTTCTACTCGAAACATTGCATTTGATAGGGCTTCTATAATAGACCCATCCTGTTCTATTGCTGCTTGTTTGGCCATAATCTATGCTACTTTCCTGTTTTTACCTGATTTCATTAAACCATCATAATGTCTATTCAATAAATAAGCATTTACTTGCTGAACAGTATCAATGGCTACACCAACCATAATCAACAATGATGTACCACCATAAAACAATGCCCAACCTGCTTGAACATCCATTAACTTAACCACTATCGCTGGCAATACAGCCAACAATGCTAAAAATACCGAACCTGGCAATGTGATCAAGGACATGATCTTATCTAAGAAATCACCTGTTTCTTTCCCCGGTCTTATACCCGGAATAAAACCACCACTTCTTTTTAAATCATCAGCCATCTTATTAGTAGGCACTGTAATTGCCGTATAAAAATAGGTGAAGATGATAATCAATAGTGCAAACAGTATGTTATAGGCCAATCCAAAAATATCCTGAAATTGAACCTCCATCCATTGACCGACTGCCGTATTATTGAAAGTCTTACCTATTAAACCAGGAGCGAACATTATTGCCTGTGCAAATATAATAGGCATTACCCCAGAAGCATTCAATTTCAATGGAATATATTGTCTAGATCCCATCACATTTTTTTCATACCCTCCTGATGCTGTTCTTCTTGCATATTGAACGGGAATCTGACGTGTAGCCATTACCAATAAAACACTTGCAAGAATCACCAAGAACCAAAGGATAACTTCAATCAAGATAAACATTAACCCCCCATTATTATTTGCCGTTCTAGAAATGAATTCCTGGACAAATGATTGTGGCAAAGTGGCAATAATACCAATCATAATCAATAAGGAAATACCGTTACCAATACCTTTATCAGTAATTTTTTCGCCCAACCACATAGCAAACACACAACCCGTAACTAATATTATTACAGATGGTACGATAAAATCCATTCCTTTACCTAAGACAAATGCACTATCTGGCACACCTAACGCACCTAAGCTAAATAGATAAGCCGGTGCTTGAACGATACAAATACCTATGGTCAACCATCTTGTAATCTGGTTTATTGTTTTTCTACCACTCTCACCTTCTTTCTGTAATTTCTGTAAATACGGAATGGCGATGCCCATTAATTGTACAACAATAGAGGCAGAAATATATGGCATAATCCCTAACGCAAAAATTGAAGCATTAGCAAATGCGCCACCAGTAAATGCATTCAGAATTCCTAAAATACCACTATCTGTATTAGAGGATAGTTCTGCCAGCTGAGTAGTATCTATACCAGGAAGAACGATTTGACAACCAAAACGATATACCAAAAGAAGACCTAAGGTGATAATTATTCTATTCCTTAGCTCTTCAATCTTCCAAATATTGGATAGTGTCTCGAAAAATTTCTTCATAGTATTGTATTGTCTTGCTTATAAATTTATCGCTTCTCTCGGGATCCCCTGTTTCTCCATAAGGTCGAC
>CAZYQR010000468.1:0-1955 GCA_964649755.1 uncultured Maribacter sp.
CTGTCATTGTACTCTCCAACTTGCATCAAAGTAATATTCTATTGGGTTCTGCTACGCCAAGTATTGAAAGTTTCCATAATTCAAAGACTGGAAAATATGGTTATGCAAGTATTGAAAGACGTTTTGGGGACGTTTTAATGCCTGAAATTGAGTTGGTGGATTTAAAGGAACAGACCCGAAAAAGGAGAATGAAAGGGCATTTCTCAGGGAGGTTGTTGGATGAAATTACAGAAACCTTGGAAAATGGGGAGCAGGTTATTCTTTTTCAAAACCGTAGGGGATTTGCGCCAATCGTCGAATGTACCACTTGCGGTCATTCACCACAATGCCCGAATTGTGATGTTAGTTTAACCTATCACCAGTTCAAAAAACAATTGCGTTGTCATTATTGCGGGCATCATATAGCACTACCGGAAAGTTGTGAGGCCTGTGGCAGTCATACCTTGGATACCAAAGGTTTTGGCACTGAACAAGTAGAGCAGGAACTAAAAACCCTCTATCCCGAGGCAAATGTTGGTCGCATGGATTTAGATACTACTCGCGGCAAGTATGGCTATGAGAAAATTATAACAGCTTTTGAGCAACAAGAGCTGGATGTTCTTGTTGGTACACAAATGTTGACCAAAGGATTGGATTTTAGAAATGTGAATTTGGTAGGAATCATGAATGCCGATTCTTTGTTAAATTTCCCAGACTATCGGGCACATGAACGCAGTTTTCAATTATTAACACAAGTGGCTGGTAGGGCAGGGCGTACTCAAAAAAGAGGAAAAGTCATAATTCAAAGCTATAATCCATATCATCAAATTTTAAAACAAGTTTCGACCAATGATTATGAAGGTATGTTCAAAGAACAGTTGTATGAAAGGGAGCAGTTTTTATATCCACCGGTAAACCGAATAATTAAAATAATCTTTAAACATAAAAACTACAATACCTTGAACGACGCAGCCGATTGGTTTGCAAAATCCTTGAGAAATGTATTTAGGAGTGGAATATTAGGACCAGAATACCCTCCGGTGGCACGAATTCGAAATCAATACTTGAAGAATGTGATTATTAAGATACCAATGGGTCAGTCTCTGGGTAAAACAAAAAATAGCATTAAAAGAATCGAAAGTTCTTTTAATGCTATTTCGCAGTTCAGAAGTGTAAGGGTAATCTACAATGTAGACCACATTTAGAAATTATCCTTTAAAATGAAAATCAAACATTACTAAGCGCTTCGGCTAGTTCTGTCTTTTTATTTCTACTTAAAGGTATAGACCTTCCACTAACTTCAACATTTTTACTATTGAATTTTTCAACCTTTTCAAGGTTCACAATGTAGGATTTGTGAATTCTAAGGAATTTATCTTCCGGCAATTGCTTTTCGAAAGATTTCATTGTTGATAAAATTACAATATTGGCTTCATCGGTAACCAATTTAATATAGTCACCAAGAGCCTCTATCCATTTAATATCATTGAGGATAACTTTTCTTTTCTTAAGGTTACTTTTTACGAAGATATGTTCCTCATCCTCGTTTACCATATGTATTTGCTCATACCTGGCTACGGCTCTTTTAACAGATGCATCAAAACGAGCCATGGTAATTGGCTTGTGTAAATAGTCTGTCACGTCGTAGTCAAATGCTTTTAGGGCGTAATCAGGTTTTCCGGTAATTAATATTACCTGCGGGCTGTTTTCAAGGGATTCGAGTAGGTCAAATCCACTGATAATTGGCATTTCAACGTCTAAAAAGATTAAATCGATTTCATGGTTCTTAATACCGTTCTTCGCTTCGATTGCGTTGCTGTATTCTGCTACCATCGCCAAGTTTGGATGGTTGTTCACCAATTTAGCAACTGCCATACGTTGCATCGATGAATCGTCTACAATAATACTTCTTAATTTCATAAATGGGTTGATTTGTGGGGTTAAATCATCGACAAATTACTGAAAAAACACGCTGA
>CAZYQR010000469.1:0-1949 GCA_964649755.1 uncultured Maribacter sp.
ACTCTGAATTTAATTTTCGGCATTAAAAAAAGATGGGAAACGCCTTTATGAATATGCCCGAGAAGGCAAAGAGGTTGAAATAAAAAAACGCTTGATAACGATTTCAGAGTTTGATATCACCCATATTAACTTACCGGAAATTAAATTCAGAGTGGTCTGCAGCAAAGGCACTTATATACGATCCTTGGCACATGATTTTGGAAAAGCACTGCAATCTGGAGGTCATTTATCTGCCCTAAGAAGAACCAAAATAGGTGATTTCAACGTAAATAAAGCCATGGACCCTAATGTTTTTGGGGAAATGATGCTTGGAAATGGAACAAATTCCCACTAAATTAGGAACTGTATTCCGTTTCAACGAAAAATTAAAATAATTAAATAAAAAAGTGGTTATAGCATTATGAGCCTCAACCGCCAACAATTATCGTTGCTTATTACATTCTTCTCCATGTGTATCATGGTGTTGGGTTTGTATAATATTCATCTTGGTGGACAACAAGCGGAAGATGAATACGTGGTTGAATTGATTCTGGATGAGGAACTACTCGAAGAATTAATCAAAGAAGAGGAAAAGTTGTTAGAGGAATTGCAGAAGCAAGACCCTATAGAAAGTCATATGGCATACAACGAAACTGCTAAACCCAGCTATGGTAATCCTGAGCCCTTAAAGACGCTTGAGGAAATTCTAGAGGAAAAAGCCGCTAGTGAATCTGATGAGATTTCCGATTTTAGCAGCGAAGATTCTGCCTATGCTGCCAAGGTTAAGGAATTGGCCAAACAAAGGGAAGAGAAAAAACAAATGCTTGGGGAGCGCGAAGCCCAAAAAGAAGAGCGAACCAATAACTTGGCAGCCAGGAAAACCTCTGTTTCCTACTCCCTTGTCGGTAGAAACAACTATAAATTACCCCCACCAATTTATACTTGTATAGAAGGTGGAAAAGTAGTCATCAACATCACTGTAGATGCTATGGGCAACGTTACCGAAGCCGATTTCAATGAAAAAAGTTCAGGGACATCTAATGGTTGCTTGGTAGAAAATGCTATTACTTACGCCCTAAAAGCCAAGTTCAATACTTCTTCTGCAAGAACATCTCAAAAAGGAACGATTACCTATTTATTCCAAAGCAAGTAACTCCATAAGGTCGCTTAACGTACTCTGCCCTTTGTCCTTATTATACCAGACCTGCAATTCTTCCTTGAATTCTGGTGTAAGCGTACCATGTTCATTTTTGTAATCGATTACCATTTGGGTGGCGGTTTTAGGTCTTGATCCCCATTCTCCTAATACCTCTCCCGTAGCGTCTTCAACCATAACCAATTTTGGAATACTCATGGTATTATTGGTCATAAAAAGGTTCATGACATCCAAATTTTCATCGCGCAAGATTACTTTAAAGGAAATACTATCGTTATGTTCGGACACCTTATTCATCATCGGCATTGTTTGGGCAGCATCACCACACCAACTTTCAGTCAAAACCAACCAAGTAACTTTCTTGTCAAAGGCATTGATTTTTTTGACCGCTTCATCACTGATTTTTAGTGTTTTGTCCAATCGTTTCATCCGCCTTTGATTCAAGACGGTATAGCTGGTCAAAGCCTCAGTCTGCATGGGGCCAGATGACTTGCCTTCTGCCGATAAATTATCAACCAATATTCTATAATCCTGGTAAGACATTGCCTTTGATATTCCTTTTTGAACCACCTCTTTAGTGGTCTTTTCTAAATTCTCTAAAATGATTGTTTCCATTATATTTCAATTAAAAAAGCAAAATTACCACCGAAAGTTCAATCCTTTGGTAACATAGGTGACATTTGTAGTAAATTCATAAAAAAACTTACAATACACTTTTCTTAATCATTCATTGAGTATCCTATTTCTTGAGAAGTTTTCAGGAATATTCATTGAATTGGATTTAAGAACATCAAAGATTTTCCGGGTTTACAGC
>CAZYQR010000470.1:0-1927 GCA_964649755.1 uncultured Maribacter sp.
GGCCAATGCCAGAAGAATACCAACCACTTTAATTATCCCAAGCTCCTCTTTATACACTAGAACCCCAAAAATAACCGGAATTACCAATGACATTTTTGTGGCTACAGAAGCTACTGAGACCCCAACAGTTTGTGAAGTTTTGGCCATTAGATTGAAAACTACAATAAAAAGAAAACCTAAAAGTAAAGTGCCTAAAAACCAAGGCTTTTGACTTATCTCAGAGGGGTTTATTTCACCCGAATAAAAGAACAATCCAACAATACATGCAACTACATAATTGGTGATAATTGCATACAGCGTATCAATCTTGTAAACTGCATAGAGTTTAAATATTACAAATATTAAACTGGAAAAACATATGCTAAGTACAAGATCAAACATTTATAATTTTGATTTTATTTGAATTATATCCTCTTGCCCAACGATGAGGTGCCAGGTTTTAATTCCCAATTTGTTGGCAGATTGCGTATTTTTAAACGTATCATCAACAAAAAAAGTTTCAGCGGGGTCTAATCTGTTTTTCTCAAGAACAAACTCATAGATATCGATATTTGGCTTTCTCAAATGGATTTCATGCGAAAAGTAAAATTGCTCAAAGCTATTTTTAAAACGTTGGAATTTAGAGTTCCCCATTATTTTGACCACTTCAGAAATATGTAAAGCATTAGTGTTGCTCAACAAAAACAAGCGGTATTCCTTTTCTTTGGCTAATTTTTCAATGAATTCCAAGCGGTAATTTGGAAAGTCCAATAACATGCCATTCCATATAGCTATAATCTCTTGGGAAGATGTCTTCGGGAAATAGGATTGAAGACCATCTATAAAGGTTTCTGATGAAATTTGGCCAACTTCGAACGCATTACTTAGTGCTATCAACTCTGGAGTCAGACTAGGGTTACCATACCTTTGCATTTCACGAAAGATAATCTCCTTATCCAAATTAATGAAGATATCCCCAAAGTCAAATATGATATTCTTAATCATTCTGATAAATAGTTATAATATCTGCTTCAATTTCAACCGTACGGGCTATTTTCGCAGAAAATACGGGAGCTTTCAGTCCATCGCCAAAGGTAGTATTACCTTGAACAACTCGAACTTCGTCCCACATGTTAATATCAATAAAAGACTGGAGCGTTTTGGCCCCGCCTTCAATTAAAACACTCGTGATATTGTGTTTATTCAAAACTCCACAAATTTGTTGCGGCCTGTTTTTAGTGAAATCAATAACCTCATAATCAATCCCGTTTAGCCATTGCGATTTATCCTCAACTTCTGTGAAAATGATAGTTTTTGCACTTTGGTCAAGGATATGATAATTCCCTTTAATTTTTAAATCTTTATCTAGGACAATCCTAATTGGAGATTTACCAAACCATTGCCGAACATTCAGCTTGGGGTTGTCATGTACAACTGTATTCGTGCCTATTAGAATTGCCTGTTCTTGACTACGCCATTTATGTACCAACTGTCTTGAATAGTTATTCGAAATCCAATAGGGCCGTGCTTCACTACTTCTTTCTATCGGATTGGGCGCAACGAAACCATCAAAGGTTTCAGCCCATTTTAGTATAATATATGGACGTTGTTTTTTGTGAAATGTCAAGAATCTCTTATGATGATCTTTACACTCTTTTGCAAGAACGCCGACAGTTACGTTGCAACCAGCGTCTTTTAATCGCTTTACGCCTTTACCGGCTACCTTGTCGTGTGGGTCCAAAATACCAATGACGACTTTAGGTATTTTCTGTTTTACGATTAAATCGGCACAAGGTGGGGTTTTCCCGAAGTGCGAACAAGGTTCCAAGGTAACATAAAGAATTGCTTTGGGTAATAATTCCTTGTCCTTGACAGAATTAATGGCATTGACTTCTGCATGTGGCCCACCATAGGCACTGGTGTACCCTTCGCCAATTATTTTATTTCC
>CAZYQR010000471.1:0-1920 GCA_964649755.1 uncultured Maribacter sp.
GACCATTCCCGCTACCATACTGTCCCCTGCGCCAATGGTGCTTTTCTGCATTACGGCGGGTGCCGGGATATGTTCAATTACATTTTTCGTAGCCAATAAAGCACCTTTAGGACCCATGGAAACTACTAGCACCTCACAGTTGTTTTGTTCCAAAAACTTTTTTGACAAAGATTCCAATTCAATGGCTGAAATAAAATCTACTCCACATATAATGCTCAACTCTCCCAAATTGGGTTTCATCATATAGATTTTGGCCTTCATACTTGGCAATAATGCCACACCGGAAGTATCCAAAACAAGTTTAGCATCTTTTTTATTCGTGATTTCTGAGACTTTTACATAAAAATCGGCAGGGACTCCAGGGGGCAATTTACCACTGGCCACCAAATAATCTTCTTTATGTACATGCTCTTCCAATACCATTAATACTTGTTGCCATTCCTTTTCTTTTACATTTGGGCCTGGAACCCCGAAACGGTACTGTAAATTGGTAATGGTATCGGTTACGGAGAGGTTGTCACGCGTCCACCCTTCAATTAAAATAACTTCTTGGTCTATACTTTCTTTCGAGACCAATTCTTGTAAATGGAATCCTGTGGGTCCGCCTGCCATATACATGCAAAGCGATTCTCCCCCAAGTTTCTTAATGGCCCGAGATACATTGATGCCTCCCCCACCAGCGTAATAAGTTGGCGAAACACACCGTAACTTCGTATTGGGTTTAATACCTGCTACAGTGGTGTCTTTATCGACCACTGGGTTCATCGTAAGCGTTATAATTTTCTTCATCTCCTTTTCAATTGGCTAATTCAACGATCGGCGGGTTCTTTTTTGAAGTCAAGCTACTTTCGGCCATGTTAATATTTCCAATGCCCTTTAATAATGCATCTGGATTAAATGAAATACTGTCAATTCCCAGTTCTACCAAAAATGCAGCATATTCAGGGAAATCACTGGGTGCTTGTCCGCACAAACCAATTTTGGTATTGGTTTTACGGGCAGATTTAATGGCCATAGCAATCATTTGTTTAGCAGCTTCATCATTTTCATCAAATAATTTACCCATGATTTCAGAGTCACGATCTACTCCTAGTGTTAATTGGGTCAAATCATTCGAGCCAATGGAAAAACCATCAAAAATCGCGGCAAACTTTTCAGCCAAAATCACATTGCTTGGTATCTCTACCATGGTATAAACCTCAAGTCCATTATCCCCTCTTTTTAATCCGTTTTTTTCCATGATAGCCAATACGTGCTTACCTTCCTCCACAGTTCTACAAAACGGTACCATTACTTTTAGATTATTCAACGCCATGTCCTCACGAACTTTTTTAATAGCTGCACATTCCAATGCAAATCCGTCCTTGTACAAATCACTATAGTACCTAGAAGCCCCTCTAAAACCGAGCATAGGGTTTTCCTCATGGGGCTCAAAGTCCTTGCCCCCAATTAAATTGGCATACTCATTAGTTTTAAAATCGCTTAGCCGAACAATTACCTCTTTCGGATAAAATGCAGCTGCAATCGTAGCTATCCCTTGTGATAATTTATCAATAAAATAATCCCTCTTCTCAGGATAAGCTATAGTAAGCTCATCAATCTTTTTCCTTTCTGACACATCCTTTATTGTATCATATGCTACCAATGCCATGGGATGCACTTTTACTATGTGGGTAATAATAAATTCCATACGCAATAACCCAACGCCATTATTGGGATAGAAGGATAATTGAAAGGCGCGCTCGGGATCTGCCAAAATCATTTTTGCCTCGGTTTTGGGCATTTTAATGTTGCTAACATCTATTTCCTGGGTTTTAAAGGGTAATTTACCTTTGTAGACATAACCCGTTTGCCCCTGGGCACAGGATAGGGTTATGTCTAATCCCTCTGCAATCCCAGATGTGGCATTACCACAACCAA
>CAZYQR010000472.1:0-1911 GCA_964649755.1 uncultured Maribacter sp.
TGAAATTGCAAATACATCCCAAAGTAATGGAGAGTTAAAGTTTACCCATAATGAGCCAAATTGGTTCGGAATTGGCAAAACCCAATATGCCAACCATGGACGACCCATATGTATAACAGGGAATAATGCTGCCTGAATAACCGAAAATATGGTCATCGCCTCTGCAGAACGGTTAATCGCCATTCTCCATTTTTGTCTGAAAAGCAAAAGTACAGCAGAAATCAAGGTTCCTGCATGACCAATACCTACCCACCAAACAAAGTTGGTAATATCCCAGGCCCAGTTAACGGTTTTGTTCAAACCCCAAGACCCAATACCAGTAGAAATGGTATAAATTATACAGCCAATACCCCAAAGGAATGCTGCCAAAGCAATGGAAAAAACTATCCACCAATGCTTGTTGGCTCTTCCCTCAACAGGAGCGGCAATATCCACAGTTACATCATGGTAGCTTTTGTCTCCAAGTACTAGGGGTTTTCGTATAGGTGCTTCGTAATGCGACGCCATAATTTATGTTAAGTTACTTTGCTAAATATTATTTTTATGCTTCGTTGATATTTCTCACTTTAACGTGATAAAATACATTTGGTTTTGTTCCTACACTCTCCAATAAATGGTACATACGATCACTTTCCTTTAACTCAGTAATCTTACTCTTCTCATCATTTACATCGCCAAATACAATGGCACCATTATTACATGCCATTGAACAAGCAGTTTGGAATTCACCATCTATTATTACCCGACCGTCTCTTTTGGCATCTAGAATAGTCTTCTGTGTTTTTTGAATACACATAGAACATTTTTCAATTACACCTCTAGACCGGACATTAACATCTGGATTAAGCACCATTTTACCCAAATCATTGTTCATATGATAGTCGAACTCGTCATTATTATTATATAAGAACCAATTGAACCTACGAACTTTATAAGGACAGTTATTAGCACAATACCTTGTCCCTACACATCTGTTATAAGCCATCTGGTTTTGCCCTTGACGACCGTGCGATGTTGCCGCAACCGGACAAACTGTCTCACAAGGTGCATGATTACAATGTTGACACATTATAGGTTGGAAAGCTACCTGTGGATTTGTCGCTGGATCTTCCAACTCACCAAAACCACCTAATGAACCCCTATCACCAGACAAACCATCGAATTCATCTTTTTTGACATTATCCTCCTCAAAAGTATCTTCTGAAGAATAATACCTATCTATACGCAACCAATGCATATCTCGTGACCGTCTTACCTCTTGTTTACCTACAACAGGAACGTTGTTTTCCGCGCTACAAGCAATAACACAAGCACCACAACCGGTACAAGCATTCAAGTCGATAGACATATTGAAGTGATGTCCGATGGAACGATCAAAACTATCCCATAAATCAACTGTAGTTGCGGGAACCTCCTGATGGTTCAAAGATACCATGGGAACTTCATTCCATTCTGCATGGTCTTTGGTATTAAAAATCTCTAAAGTAGTTTCCTTTATGATGTCTCCCCTACCCATTAAGGTATTATGCAATTGCATACAAGCAAATTCATGCATGCCTGTGGATTTCTCTATCGTAGCTGATTGCACATTGTTAAATCCTTGATATAACGGATAAGCATTAACACCTGTTTGCATTTCAGACTTCATTCCTACTTGCCTTCCATAACCCAATGCCATACCCATTGAACCTGGCGCCTGGCCTGGCTGAATCAATACTGGCACATTATCAATCGAAACACCGTTAACAGTTAGTTTAGCATAACTACCGTCCAAACCACCATTTGCAGCGTTTTCATTTATCAATCCTAAATTCTCAGCGTCTGCTTTGGAAACCGTTACATAGTTGTCCCAAGAAACACGTGAAATTGGATCTGGGAATTCTTGCAACCATGGGTTACCTGCTTGTTGCC
>CAZYQR010000473.1:0-1898 GCA_964649755.1 uncultured Maribacter sp.
TCACTAAGAGGGGACATTTTATCACCAAAGTAGGCTCCTGAAAGAACTGCACCTGCAGTCATTCCTAATGAAATCCCTAAAGCTTCGCCTATACCTATCAGTGCTATACCTACGGTTGCAGAGGTTGTCCAGCTACTTCCTGTTGCAATTGAAATTATGGCAGAAATAACTACACAAGCTGCCAAGAATATTGTGGGATTCAATATTTGCAATCCATAATAAATCATAGCCGGAATAATACCACTTATCAGCCAAGTACCGGCTAATGCACCGACCATTAAAAGAATAAGTAAAGCGCCTGTGGTCGATTTTACATTCTCTGCAACCTCAGCGAGCATTTGTTTGTATGAAACTTTGTTGAAAAACCCGACTATAGCAGCAACTGCACCACCCATTAAAAGTATAAACTGATTAGAACCTCCAATAGCCTCATCACCAAAAACATATACGTTATATGCAAGCATTCCCACTAATGCAACTACTGGGATAAGTGCTTCCCATATATTTAACTCTATGTTATCAACTATGTGTTCGTCCTGTCTAAATTTTTTTTTTGGATTCTTTGGCATCGGTTAAGTATTGGTTTGTTCGTAATGATACGATTTTACCAACTCTTCTCCAAACCACGATTATTTCGGCGGTTAAACCATTGATGTCTTGGAGCTTAGAATATTCAATTGTTCCATACAACCCCGCATGATCTCATAGGTTCGGTGAATATCGTTATCTAACCCAATGGAAAAGCGTATTAAACCATCTGATAAGCCCATTTCTTTTTGTTCCTCGAGTGGAATTTCTGAAGATGTTGAAGTTCCTGGCGCGCTGAATAGCGTTTTATAAAAACCAAGACTAACTGCCAAATAGCCCAATTTTTTCTTTTGCATGAGTTCCATCAAAGCATTTGCCTTATCCAAAGATCCAACATTTATGGTCATAATGCCGCCAAAACCATATTCATGGTTCATAAGTTCTTTGATTTTTTCATGATCCTTGTGTGACTTAAGGCCTGGATAAACAACTTTGAGTCCGTCCTTTTCAAAATTCTGAGCCAAATATTGTGCATTTTCACTATGTTTCTTCATGCGTATGTGAAGCGTACGCATATTTTTAAGGATTGATGCGGCCCTAAGGCTATCCAAGGTGCTTCCCAAAAGCATTCCAGCACCATCATGTACATCTTTCAGCGCTAGACAAAAATCCGTGGTACCACAAACAACTCCCGCAACACAATCGCTTGTTCCATTAATGAATTTTGTTAAACTATGTATTACGATTTCTGCTCCAAGTTTTGTAGGTGAAATGGATAAAGGTGAAAACGTATTGTCTACAACCAACGGAATCCCATATTTTTTTGCTAGAACAGATAAGGCTCTAATGTCTGCAATCTCCAAAAGTGGATTACTCACAGATTCGCAATAGATCATTTTAGTCTTAGGTGTGATCGACTTTTCAACGGCTTCAATATTAGTGATATCAACAAAAGAGGTTTTGATATTGAATTTCTTCAAGAAATTCTTCATAAAAGCATAGGTTCCACCGTAAATGGTTCTACTGCTCACTAAATGGTCTTCAGCATTACACAATTGCATAATGACCGCAGTGATGGCGCCCATTCCACTTGCTGTAACATTTGCACTCTCAGTGCCTTCTAAAGCGGCTAGAGCCTCACCTAAATAAAGGTTTGAGGGGGAAGAGTGTCTAGTATATAAATAGCATCCTTCTGTATTGCCTTCAAAAGTATCGAACATTGTTTTTGCTGATAAAAAGGTATAGGTTGAGGAGTCTGAAATAGAAGGATTTACCCCTCCGTATTCACCAAAATATTGAAGATCCTGTAGATTATCTGATGCTTCATTATCCATAATAGCTAAATTTTATACCCTAAAATTACAAATAAG
>CAZYQR010000474.1:0-1896 GCA_964649755.1 uncultured Maribacter sp.
GTTATATTGTTGCATAGAGAGCTCTATATTACTTTAAATACTAATACCATAACAAAGTGTCAATGAGCATCCAAATTTGACCCACATAGGCAACGAATATTGACCCACCTTCGGGTTGTTATTTTAGAGCCTTTTGTTGGCTTTGTTTGAACCGGTATGAGTCATTTTTTGTTTCTATTATTGAACAATGATGTGTGACTCTGTCGAGTAATGCGGTGGTCATTTTGGCATCACCAAACACACTCACCCATTCTGAGAATTCTAAATTGGTTGTGATGATGACACTGGTTTTTTCGTACAGCTTGCTAATGAGGTGGAATAAGAGCGCACCACCTGATTTAGGGAATGGGATATAACCCAGTTCATCAATAATCACGCAATTAACAAACTGTAATCGTCTGACTAAGCTCCCTTGGCGTTGCTCTGTTTGTTCTTTGATTAAGGCATTGATTAAATCAACTGCGTTAAAGAAGCGCGTTTTCTGCCCGCGTTGTATCAGCTCTGCACCAAGCGCAATGGCGGTATGTGTTTTGCCCGTTCCTGTACCACCAACCAGTATGAGGTTATGTGCCTCTTGTGCAAATTGCCCTGTACATAATGATTCTATCGTCGTTTTATCAATCGCTGATGCCGCATAATCAAAGGTTGCGAAGTCTTTATGATGCGGGAACTTAGCAGCCTTCATTTGGTATTGAATGCGCCTGACTTCACGCTCAATTTGTTCAGCTTCAATCATTTTGGGTAAGGCGGATAATAAACTGGGTATCTGTTTTTGGCTGAGTAGTTCCGTGGTAACTTGTGCCATACCATGCAGCTTTAACATTTTTAATTGTTCATTCAATTGATTCATCATGCCACCTCTTGCGTGGTTAATAGCTGGTTGTAGCGTAAACAATCGGCTATGGGTGGTGTTTTTAACGAGGGGTATTGCGCCACCTCAAGGAGCATGGGCGGCTCACTTTCGGTGAGTCTGTAAATCAGGTTTATAACGGCTGATAGTTGTGTTGTTTTAGCGTCTAATGCCAATTCACACGCCGTACTGATGGTGTCCACATCGTGCGTTTTTATCAACTGTAATAGTTGAACAAAGTCACGATCACCTCTATGTTGTTGTAGGTATATCTTTTTTATTGTGATGATGGACTTGGGTAAATCCCAATGCTCAAAGGGAGCACCATCACGTAAAGCCCCTGGCTTTTGCGTAAGCAACGAGACATAGTGCCATGGCTCAAAGCGGTAGCTGTGTTTGTTAAAACAGCGCTGATGCTCTGCAATCACTTGCTGTTGCGCTACCATGACAAGCTTATTGGCATAAACCCGTAATGAGATACGTTGCTTTGCAACTTCACACGGTACGCTGTAATGGTTGGTATCGTATTGCACTAAACACGTAGAGCTGACTCGCACTGTCTTTTCGACATAACCATCAAACGGCTTACCTAACGCTCTGAGCTGTAAATGCTCTTGTTTGAATACAGCATCAATACTTTGGTCTTTTTGTTGAGGGTGTGACTTTTTACCCAGTTGTTCGCAACACGCCAATAGATGCTGGTTTAACAAGGCTAAATCAGCAAAGCTCAGTTTTGGCGTAAACAACTGACGACGTATCACATGAACTTGATTCTCTACTTGTCCTTTCTCCCAACCTGATGCGGGCGTACAGGCCACAGGTTCAATTAAATAGTGATTCATTAATGCCAAAAAACGAGGGTGATAATCACGTTGTTTCCCTTTACCTATTTTAGTCACCATGGTTTTTGGGTTATCAATAAGGACTCGTTTTGGTACACCTTGATAAAAAGCAAAGGCTTGTGCAAACTCATCTAATAACATCTCTTGCGTTTCACGCGGGTACGCCACGATAAAAGGCTTACGGCTGTGAGAGAGCCTAAAATG
>CAZYQR010000475.1:0-1889 GCA_964649755.1 uncultured Maribacter sp.
ACGATTCCAGCACGATCTAGGCAAAAAATTACAGCTAAATTTTGTATCGCCACATCGTGTATAACCTGGTCATATGCCCTTTGTAGGAAAGTTGAATAAATATTGCAAAAAGGAATCAAGCCTTCAGTGGCCATCCCTGCGGATAAGGTAACTGCATGTTGCTCAGCAATCCCAACATCAAATGCCCTCTCAGGTATTTCTTCCATCATGAATTTCAATGAGCTTCCTGTGGGCATAGCAGGGGTAATACCAACGATATTGGCATTCTTTTTAGCTAAATCAACCAAAGTACGCCCAAAAACATCTTGATATTTTGGAGGCTGCCTCAAGGCAGATTTTTTATGAAGCTCTCCTGTGTGTTTATCGAACTTGCCTGGGGCATGATAAACAACCTGGTTTTCTTCTGCTTTTTTTAGGCCCTTGCCCTTGGTGGTTATAATGTGCAGTAGTTTGGGTCCCGATACTGATTTTAATCTTTCCAGTTCAGCAATTAAAACTTTTAGGTTGTGCCCATCAATAGGCCCGGAATACTCAAAATTTAAACATTCAAAGATGTTTTCATCTTTGGCAGTGCCTTTTTTTACATTCGTCAGATATTTTTTCAATGCACCGACACTGGGATCTATCCCTATGGCATTGTCATTAAGAACAACAAGCATGTTGGCATCTGTAACCCCGGCATGATTTAACCCTTCAAAGGCCATTCCACTTGCGATTGAAGCATCACCGACAACTGCAATATGATTTCTTTGGGTATCTCCTTTCAGTTTAGATGCTATTGCCATACCTAAAATTGCCGAAATAGCCGTAGAGCTATGTCCGGTGCCAAAATCATCATATTCACTTTCAGTCCTGTTCGGAAATCCACTTAAACCATTTAATTTACGATTCGTATCAAAGATGTCCTTTCTTCCTGTCAATATTTTGTGCCCGTAAGCTTGGTGGCCCACATCCCATATGAGTTTGTCAATTGGAGTATTGAAGACGTAATGCAAGGCAATAGTCAATTCCACAACACCTAAACTAGCTCCCAAATGCCCTTCTTTGACCGCAATAATGTCAATAATGAAATCACGTAACTCTTGGGCAAGATGTGGTAGTTCTTCAGGTAATAGCTTACGAAGATCATCGGGAAAAGTTATATGCTCAAGAAGTGAGGCCAAATCAAGTTGTTCAGCTGCAAAAATAGACCTTTTAAAAGAGATTGCAATTCTTTCTATTCTACTAAAATTGTATTTTTGATGCTATGGTTTTACCTTACGATGACACATATTTTATGAAAAGGGCCTTGCAAGAGGCTGAGGCAGCTTTTGATAAAGGCGAGGTGCCCATAGGTGCTATAATAGTTGTAAAAGACAGAATAATAGCTAGAGCACATAATTTAACGGAACAGCTTAATGATGTAACCGCACACGCAGAAATGCAGGCTATTACTGCCGCCGCAAATTTCCTAGGAGGCAAATACCTTCAGAATTGTACTATGTATGTTACCTTGGAACCTTGCCAAATGTGCGCGGGGGCATTGTACTGGAGCCAAATTTCAAAAATTGTATATGCCGCAAAAGATCCAAATAGAGGGTGTGGGGTTATGGGGACAAAACTGCACCCGAAAACGAAAATTACAGGAGGTATCTTGGAAAATGAGGCGTCTGAAATATTAAAAAGGTTTTTTATTGAGAAAAGAAATCTAAACTAGAAGTATTTTCTTATACTAAAAAACCCCAACGTCTCCATTAGGGTTTTGATACAATCAAGAATACCATATTTTAACTGACTACTTGCACTTGTACAGCAACCATTCCTTTTCTTCCTTTTTCTTCTGCGTATTCTACTTTGTCGCCTTCGTTTAACTCAACACCATTCAACGCTGTTGCGTGAACAAAGATGTC
>CAZYQR010000476.1:0-1885 GCA_964649755.1 uncultured Maribacter sp.
CAGCGCCGAAATCAAGCATCTTGATTACTTTGACTTTATAAGACTCGTTCATTTGCGGTTTGAACATCAATGAATCGATTTTGGTCAATACCGCTTCGATACCGTCTTGGTCAGTTCCTAAGATTTCAACAATTCCTTCTTCGGTAACAGGATCTTCGTTAATTACGATAGTACATCCTGTTTCTTTCTGAAGTTCTTGAATCACTTTTCCACCAGGGCCAATAAGGGCGCCAATGAATTCGTTAGGAATCGTACGTGTCACCATTTTCGGAGAATGTGGCTTCACATCTGCATTTGGTGCAGCGATTGTATCTGTCAGTTTCGTTAGAATGTGCAAACGACCTTCTCTAGCCTGCTTTAATGCATTGACCAGAATTTCGTAAGACAATCCTTTAACTTTAATATCCATTTGGCAAGCGGTAATTCCGTCTGCAGTACCAGTTACTTTAAAGTCCATGTCGCCTAAGTGATCTTCATCTCCTAAGATATCTGAAAGTACAGCGTATTTTCCAGAGTCAGCATCCGAGATTAATCCCATAGCGATACCGGATACAGGTTTGGTCATCTGAACCCCAGCATCCATCAACGCCATTGTACCACTACAGACCGTTGCCATGGAAGAAGAACCGTTAGATTCCAATACTTCAGAAACTATACGAACAGTGTATGGGCAATCTTCAGGAATCATTCCTTTTAATGCACGTTGCGCCAAGTTACCGTGACCAACTTCTCTACGAGATGTTCCACGGATAGGTCGTGCTTCCCCAGTACAAAAAGGAGGGAAGTTATAATGCAAATAGAAATTCTCTTCCCCTTCATGGGATGGCATATCTATTTTATTTGCATCTCTAGACGTTCCTAATGTTACGGTTGCCAATGCCTGAGTTTCCCCACGGGTAAAGATTGCCGAGCCGTGTGTAGAAGGCAAATAATCAATCTCACACCAAATCGGGCGAATTTCATCGGTCTTTCTGCCGTCCAAACGCATACCTTCATTAAGGGTAAGATCTCGCACCGCCGCTTTTTCGGCTTTACGGTAGTAATCGGAAATCAACCCCCCTTTTTCTTCCAATTCTTCCTCGGAATAGGTAGCTTTGATTTCATCTTTGATTGCTGCAAAGGCTACGCTTCGCTCGTGCTTTGCAGAACCGGCTTTGGCCACTGCATAAACTTTGTCGTAAGCCAATTCGTGGATTTTCTTCTCCAGTTCCCCGTCTTCGGTACCTTGCTCGTATTCGCGCACTTCCTTTCTTCCGAAAGCGTCGGCCAGTTTCATTTGAGCGTCAATCTGTTTTTTAATGGCTTCGTGAGCGAATTTAATGGCCTCGATCATATCCTCTTCGGAAATCTCATCCATCTCACCTTCAACCATCATAACGGAGTCTGCTGATGCACCGATCATCATTTCGATGTCTGATTCTGCCAACTGCGCTCTGGTTGGGTTGATAACGAACTCACCATTAACGCGACCAACTCTGGCCTCGGAAATAGCACATTCGAATGGAAAATCGGACAACTGAATAGCTGCCGATGCGGCCAAACCTGCCATTGCATCCGGCATGACATCCTCGTCGTGGGACATCAATTGGATCATTACCTGGGTCTCGGCGCTATAATCTTTTGGAAAAAGGGGGCGCAAAACGCGGTCCACCAAACGCATGGTCAATACTTCGCCATCGCTAGGTCGGGCTTCTCTTTTGAAGAAACCACCTGGGTAACGACCGGCTGCCGCAAACTTTTCGCGATAGTCTACAGTAAGAGGTAGAAAAGGCAAATCTTTTTGTTCGTAGTTGGAAACTACGGTACACAATAACATACATTTTCCGGATTGTACAACAACAGAACCATGGGCCTGTTTTGCCAATTTTCCGGTTTCGATAGAAAT
>CAZYQR010000477.1:0-1876 GCA_964649755.1 uncultured Maribacter sp.
TGAAAAACAATTCAGATTGAGGCAGTCATTCCAATCGGCTCGACCTATGAGCGGTAATCCATGTGGTCCCAAATTATTGACTACATGATAAAATGAAGCCTTCAGATGTTCAAAATGTGGTTTAGCCCGGGAGGCATCATTGTCAAATGGTACCATTTCATCCAATAGGGAGAAATCACCAGTTTCTTTGATATATTCTGTGGTTGAAAGAATCAACCATAAAGGGTCATCATTAAAATCACCTCCTACCGCCGAATTACCCTTTTTTGTAAGTGGTTGGTATTGGTGATAGCAAGAACCATCTTCGAACTGGGTAGATGCTATATCGAATATTCGTTCTCTGGCCCTTTCTGGAATTTGATGCACAAACCCAATTAAATCTTGATTTGAATCCCTAAAGCCCATGCCTCGGCCAATGCCCGATTCAAAAAATGAAGCCGAACGTGACATATTAAAAGTAACCATGCACTGATACTGATTCCAGATGTTCACCATACGGTCCAATCTATCATCTCCAGAATCAATATTTATCTTACCCAACAATCTATCCCAATATGCCCGTAGATCATTATAGGCCGCATCTATTTTATCGACCGTATCAAATTTTGCGAGCATGGCTTTCGCTGGTTTTTTATTGATAACAGCCTTGCTTTCCCATTTATCATCCTTCTCCACCTCAACATAACCCAGCATAAAAATCAAATCGCGCTGTTCACCAGGTTTCAATTCAATTTCAACATAATGGGAAGCTATAGGAGACCAACCATGGGCTATAGTATTCTTAGGTGCACCTTCATTCACCACGTCTGGCCTATCAAAGTCATTATAAAGCCCTAAGAAAGATTCTCTATCTGTATCATAGCCGTCTATGGGGGTATTCACAGAATAGAAGGCATAATGGTTTCTTCTTTCCTTAAATTCCGTTTTGTGGTAAATGGTTGAATCCTCTATTTCCACCTCACCAGTTGAAAAGTTTCTTTGGAAATTGGTCATATCGTCTTCAGCATTCCATAAACACCATTCAATAAACGAGAAGAGTTTTAGTTTTTTAGTTTCAGAAGAGGTGTTCTTTAGGGACACTTTTTGAATTTCTCCCCAAAATCCTAATGGAATAAATTGGAGAATTTGAGCTTCAACTCCATTTTTTGAACTTTTGAATTTAGTATAACTCATGCCATGTCGGCACTCGTAGGAATCCAATTCGGTTTTTACCGGTTTCCAGCCAGGTGACCAGGTGGTATCCCCATCTTTTATATAAAAATATTTTCCGCCATTATCAACAGGAACATTGTTATATCTATATCGCGTTAATCTCCTGAATTTCGCATCTTTATAAAAGGTATAACCTCCGCCAGTATTTGATGTTAATGAGAAGAAGTCCTCATTACCCAAATAATTGATCCATGGGTAAGGAGTTTTAGGATTGGTGATTACATACTCTCTATTAGTATCATCAAAATGACCATATTTCATGCTATATATATTTATTCTTTAGTATTTATTATTCCTGAAGCCTTCTGTTTTTTAACTCCAATGTAATCTCATCAAGTTTCTTTTGGGTAAGTGGATATAAGAACATTAATCCTGCAGCTAACACCGTTATTATTGCTGGTACCCAGCTCATCAGCATTATAATTCCAGGAATTGCACCTTCAATAGAACCAGCATCCTGACCGTTGTAATGGAAAGCACCCAATATCATCCCTATTATTGCACCAGCGATTCCGCCACCGAACTTCGTGGCAAAAGACCCCGCGGAATAAATGAGACCAGTGGCCCTTCGTCCGTTTTTAAATTCAGAGTAATCTGCAGCATCGCCAAGCATGGCAAAAAACAAGGTTGGGAAAATAGCAGCTGCGAATTCAGAGATAATTCC
>CAZYQR010000478.1:0-1875 GCA_964649755.1 uncultured Maribacter sp.
AGCGTCAGGATAATTTATAATGTGGATCACATTTAAGTTATAAAAACAAAAAACACCTCCAAAGAGGTGTTTTTTTAAAACTTTTCCCGCAACAGCAGAAAAATGTAGTATTCTAGACGTTACTTAGCGCTTCTGCTAGTTCGGTCTTTTTGTTTCGGCTTAGTGGAATTGATCTTCCGCTAACTTCAACATTTTTACTATTGAATTTTTCAACTTTCTCCAAGTTCACAATATAAGATTTGTGAATTCTAAGAAACTTATCTTCTGGCAATTGCTTTTCGAAAGATTTCATTGTTGACAAAATCACGATATTGGCTTCGTCAGTAACTAGCTTGATATAATCTCCAAGCGCTTCTATCCATTTGATATCGTTTAAGATAACCTTTCTTTTCTTCAGGTTACTCTTTACAAAGATGTGCTCTTCGTCTTCATGCACCCTGTGAATTTGCTCATATTTGGCTACTGCACGACGAACTGATGCATCAAAACGAGCCATGGTAATTGGCTTGTGCAAATAATCAGTGACATCATAATCAAAAGCCTTAAGGGCATAATCGGGTTTTCCGGTAATCAAAATTACCTGAGGACTGTTATCCAAGGACTCGAGTAGGTCAAATCCGCTGATAATAGGCATTTCAACATCCAAAAAGATTAAATCAATTTCGTTGTTTTTAATACCGTTTTTTGCCTCGATTGCGTTGCTGTATTCGGACACCATAGATAAGTTGGGATGATTGTTTACCAATTTGGCAACTGCCATCCGCTGCATTGATGAATCGTCTACGATAATACTTCGTAATTTCATAAAAGGGTTGATTTGTGGGGTTAAATCATCGACAAAGTACTTAAAAAACGCGCTGAAGTACAACAAAAGTTGTAAACATTGCACGGTTTTCTGTGTAAAAGGTAGATGACATAGGTTTAAGATTTGGGTTTAGGTTAAGCTTGTTTTTTATGATTCATTCCATATATAACGAAGATTATTCCGTTTTCTTGTGGGGGCACGTAAATATTATTATTTTTGCACTCTTTAATTAATATATATAAATATGAACCATTACGAAACTGTTTTCATTTTGAATCCCGTTCTATCTGATACTCAGATAGAGGAAACAGTTAAGAAATTTGAAAATTTCTTAATTAAGAATGGCGCCAAAATGGTGGCAAAAGAAAATTGGGGGCTTAAGAAATTAGCCTACGCAATTCAGAACAAGAAAAGTGGTTTTTACCATTTATTTGAATTCACAGCTCCAGGAGAGGTTGTTAACCCTTATGAGCAAGAATTTAGAAGAGATGAGCGTGTTATGCGCTTTTTAACTGTAAAGTTAGACAAGCATGCCATTTTATGGGCTGAGAAAAGAAGAACAAGGTTAAAAACTAAAGCGTAAGAACTATGGCATCTATAGAACAACAAGCAAAAGGTAAAAAAGATGGGGAAATCAGGTATTTAACCCCATTGAATATTGAAACCAACACTAAAAAGAAGTATTGCCGTTTCAAGAAATCAGGGATTAAATATATTGACTATAAAGACCCTGATTTCTTAATGAAATTGGTCAATGATCAAGGCAAACTTCTTCCAAGAAGATTAACAGGTACTTCTTTGAAATATCAAAGAAAAGTAGCTCAAGCTGTTAAGAGAGCTCGTCATATGGCGCTTATGCCGTATGTAGGTGATTTATTAAAATAATAGAAACGAACCATGGAACTTATATTAAAAGAAGACGTACAAAACTTAGGTTTTAAAGACGATTTGGTAAGTGTTAAGAACGGTTACGGTAGAAATTTTCTAATACCTAAAGGTTTGGCTGCTATGGCTACTCCTTCAGCAAATAATCTTTCATGTGATATTGAATAATTTAATTGAAGATATGA
>CAZYQR010000479.1:0-1872 GCA_964649755.1 uncultured Maribacter sp.
GACTGGGTCATCGAAGAGCGACGAGGTGACCGACTGATGTGGGGGATGAACGCAGTCGACGAGGACGATCGTCTCGACACCGACGAGGCGAAACAGGTGATCCGCCGAGCGGCACGCATGGCAGCACCGTTCAAGCGCACGGTCCTGGCAGCCATCGGGTTCTCGGCGATCACGACACTCGGTCTGCTGCTCGGCCCCGTGATCGTCAAGTACGCCATCGACAGCGGCATTTCTCAGCTCGACAGCGATGTCGTGCGCAATGCGGTGATCATGTACGCCGTCGTCGTGAGCGCCGCCTACCTCGCGTCCCGTCAGCAGTATGTCTTCATCAACCGGGCCGGCGAAGACTTCCTCCGACTGCTCCGAATCCGTGTGTTCGGCCACATGCAGAAGCAGTCGCTGGCCTTCTTAGACCGCAACAAATCCGGTGTACTCGTCGCCCGCATGACCGCCGATATCGAGTCGATGGCCGAGCTCGTGCAGTGGGGGCTGCTGCAGTTCGTCGGCGCCGGGCTGCTGGTCACCTTCTCCTTCATCCTGCTCCTCGTGTTGAGCTGGCAGCTGACGATCGTGGCGTTGCTCGTGTTTCCGATTCTGATCATCGCCTCACGCAAGTTCCAACGGGACTCGAATACGGCGTACCTCGATGTGCGCGAGCAGGTCGGACAGAACCTGTCGACCCTGCAGGAAGGCATTGCTGGCGTCCGGGTCATCCAGGCCTACGCCCGTGAGCCCGAGCAGATCCGCCGGTTCGAGGTCTCGAACCGGGGTCTCTACGACTCCCACATTCACAGCTTGCGGGTGTCGACCTGGTTCTTTGGGCTCGTCGAGGCAGCCGGTGTGATTGCGTCGGCGCTCGCCATTGGTATCGGTGGCTGGCTGGTCAATCGCGGCGATGTTTCCATCGGCACCGTGATTGCCGTCGTACTCCTGCTGGCGCAGCTGTTCGAACCGGTGCAGCAGCTCAGCCAGCTGTACAACACGGTGCAGTCGTCGGCGGCGTCGCTCAGCAAGCTGTTCGGCATCCTCGACACCACACCTGACCTGCTCGACGGCGAACACGAGCTTCCCGCCGCCGGCGCCGTGGCTGTCACCGCCGTCGGGTTCCGTTACCCGCAGACCGACGCCCGAGTCCTCGACGACGTATCGATCACTGTGGCCGACGGCGAACGACTCGCTGTGGTCGGCTCCACCGGTTCGGGCAAGTCGACACTTGCCAAGCTGATGGCACGGCTCTATGACCCGACCGACGGCACGATCACGTTCGGCGGCATCGACCTTCGTGATGCGACGCTTGCCTCACTGCGCGAGCGGGTCGTGGTCGTCCCGCAGGAGGGCTACCTCTTCGGGGGCACGATCGCGGACAATGTCCGCGTCGCCCGCGTGACTGCAACCGACGACGAGGTCCGAGACGCGCTGACCGCGATCGGTGCACTCGAACGGTTCGAACAGTTCGAAGACGGCATCCACACCGAGGTCCGCGAGCGCGGCTCGCGGCTGTCTGCCGGCGAGCGTCAGCTGGTGTCGTTAGCGCGCGCTGCGCTGGTTGATCCCGCAGTGCTGGTGCTCGACGAGGCAACGAGCAATCTTGACCCGGGCACCGAAGCAATCGTCGAGCATGCCCTCGAATCGTTGATGAGCGGGCGGACCACGATCGTCGTGGCCCACCGCCTGTCGACAATTCGCCGCGCTGATCGCATCGCTGTGATCGACGCCGGCCAGTTGGCCGAACTGGGCAGCCACGACGAACTGATGGAACTCGGTGGCCGCTACGAAAAGCTGGCCACCGCCTGGGCATCCTCCCAACCCCACTAACCGGGATGTGCGGCTCTGGGGGTCTGCTCACGGGGAACTGGGGATTGACTGGATGGT
>CAZYQR010000480.1:0-1869 GCA_964649755.1 uncultured Maribacter sp.
ATCGGTAAGATGAATCAAAACACCCCGACCGTCTGCAGGATTGGGTTTACGATGAATTAGGCCCTTATCTTCCATCCTTTTTAGAATCCTGGAAAGACTAGTGGCTTCCATTCCCATTTTAGGACCCAATGCCGTTGAAGGAGTACCTGTTTTTGGATCTATACTTAATAAAGTAAAACCTACTGCCATGGTCGAACCAAAACCCTTAGCCTCTTCATTATACATTTTTGCAACCGCTTGCCAAGTAGCTCTAAGTGCATAATCAATAGTAGTTTCCTTCATGTGGGACAAATTGGTTTCCAAATATAACAAAAATATATTATGCATGCATAATATATTAAAGAAAATGGAAATGATGGGAATATAAAAGGTGAATAACCTATTATTCGTCTGGTAAGTACTAAATACCCAGACTTTAGACGGTTAAAATTATTCGATGGAACTTCGAATATTTAGAAAGGTAGCAAGGGCATATAGGCTTTAATGTCCGTATATTTCGTTGTATAGTTGAATGTATTTTTCCTTTATTACCTTTCTTTTCATCTTCATTGTAGGCGTAAGGTGTCCGTCATCTATGGTCCAAGCGTCTGGAGTTAATTTAAATTGCTTGACTTTTTCCCATTTGGCAAAATTCTCATTTGCAAAGTCTATTTCTTCCTGATATCGAGCCAAGACTTTGTCATTGGAAACTACATCGGACATATTTTCAAAATTCAGATTATGTCTTTTACCCCATTCCTTTAAAAAATCAAAATCGGGCTGGATTAATGCCCCGGGCATTTTTTCACCTTCACCTACGACCATAATCTGTTCTATGAATCTAGATTGTTTCAGTTGGTTTTCAATCAATGCAGGTGCTACATATTTGCCCCCCGATGTTTTGAACATTTCTTTTTTGCGATCCGTGATTTTCAAGAAACCATCGGAATCAATTTCACCTATATCGCCTGTATGAAAATAGTCACCAGTCATAACTGTGGCCGTTTTTTCAGGGTCTTTGTAATACCCTTGCATAATATTAGGGCCTTTGGCCAGAATCTCTCCATCCTCGGCTATTTTAACTTCAACATTATCTATGATCTTACCAACGGTACCTATTCTAAAACCACCGTTACGTACATCATTAACAGAAATTACAGGTGAGGTTTCAGTGAGGCCATAACCCTCCATAATGGGCATTCCCGCTGCCGCAAATATTCGGGTCAACCTTGGTTGTAGCGCAGCACTTCCTGAGACCATAAATTCTAAATTCCCGCCTAAAGCCTCTTGCCACTTTTTGAATATGAGTTTACGGGCAAGCTTTAACTGTTGTTCATATAGCCAGCCGTTTGCTCCATACGGTTCATATTTAAGCCCTAACTCCACAGCCCAGAAGAACAATGCTTTTTTAACACCGGTTAAATCGCTGCCTTTGGCAACGATTTTATCAAAAACCTTTTCGTAGAGCCTTGGTACTGCTGTCATTACGTTTGGGTTTACTTCTTTTAGATTTTCGGTCATTTTCTCCAAAGATTCCGCAAAATATATTTCCACACCACAATACTGGTATAGATAAAGAATCATTCGTTCGAAAATGTGACAAACAGGTAAAAAACTTAATGCCTTTGAGTTCCCACTGCTCAATGGTACTCTTTTTTCACTATCAATAACATTACTAACCACATTACCATGTGAGAGCATAACACCCTTAGGTCTTCCGGTAGTTCCAGAAGTATAGATTAAGGTCGCCAAATCATTAGGGGAAACTTTATCTTTTCTTGCTTCAACTTCAGGCTGATTTGAAGCATCTTCGCCTAATTTCATTACTGCTTTCCAATTTTGGCAATTGTCAATTTCATCGAATGTATACACCTCTTTTAAGGTTGGAAC
>CAZYQR010000481.1:0-1869 GCA_964649755.1 uncultured Maribacter sp.
CTTAAAACCGTTTGGGCAAATTTTGATGTGTTTGAAAATCAATTAGATTTATTCAAAAAAGGTCAAGAGGTATCAATAATTACAAGTGCCAATCCAAATGTAGTGTTTAAGGCAAAAGTAGATTTCATAGATCCTATATTAGATACAAGAACACGTACGGTAAAATTGAGAACAGTTTTAAATAACAAAAGTGGGATGTTTAAACCAGGAATGTTTGTTGAAGGTAAAATAACAGGTATTAAATCAAGTAAAGAACAAGTATTAATAATTCCATCAACGGCTGTTTTATGGACTGGAGAACGTTCAATAGTATATATTAAATCAAATCCTGAAGAGCCAATTTTTGAAATGCGCGAAGTGTCTTTGGGTAATAGTCTAGAAGATAACTATGAAGTATTAGAAGGATTGAATAATGGAGATGAAATAGTAACTAATGGTACCTTTACAATAGATGCAGCGGCACAATTACAAGGCAAAAAATCAATGATGAATAAAGAGGGCCGCAAAGTAATGACAGGTCACGAAGGACATATTGGAATGAATGAAACAACTTCTAAGACCAATGAAGACCATTCTAATATGACAGAAAGAATAAAAGTGTCAGTAGATTTTCAAAACCAATTGAAAATGGTCTTTAATGATTACATTAATTTAAAAGATGCCTTGGTAAAAGATGATTCTGGAATATCAAAAAAAGCAGCAAATGATTTACTTAAAAGTTTAGGAAAAATTGATATGAAATTACTGACCGACAAAAATGCTCATGAACATTGGATGTCAATAGCAAAGGAAATTAAAGCTTCAGCAAGTTCAATAGTAGGCACATCCCAAATAAAAGAACATCGAAATCACTTTAAAAGTTTGTCATCACATCTTACTTTAGCGGTACAGCTATTTGGCATTAATCAAAAAGTCTTCAACCAATTTTGCCCAATGGCAGATAACAATAAAGGTGCATATTGGTTAAGTTTGGAAAGCGAAATCCGTAATCCATATTTTGGTACTGCTATGCATAATTGTGGTAGCGTCGAAAAGGTAATTTATGAATAAATATTTACTGCTAATAGCCCTATTTCCCTTACTATCCTTTTCTCAAGAAAAGATAGAAGGTATGGTTATGGAAGCTAATCCAGAAAATAAACACATAGGTTTGCAAGGTGCAAATGTGTATTGGATGAACTCTCAAACAGGGACAATTACTAACAAGGAAGGCTTGTTCAGTATACCATTTACTAAGGAATACAATAAGTTGATAATTAGTTATGTAGGTTTCGAATCAGACACCTTAACGATTAATGAGCCAAAAACGGTACACCATTCTTTGAAGCCGTCAAGCCAATTGAATGAAGTTATAGTGAAGAAAAAGCGTGATGCGGTTCAAAAGGCATATTTCAGTGCACAAAACGTTATTACTATAAATAGTGCTGAATTGCTAAAGGCAGCTTGTTGCAATCTTTCGGAAAGTTTTGAAACCAATCCTGCTATTGATGTTAATTTTTCAGATGCACTTACTGGAACCAAGCAGATTCAAATGTTAGGGCTAACGAGCCCGTATTTGTTGATCACCCAAGAGAATATTCCAATGGTTCGAGGTGCTTCACAGGCATTTGGTCTTACGTTTACACCAGGAACATGGGTAGAGAGTATCCAGATTACAAAAGGGGCAGGCAGTGTGGTCAATGGGTATGAAAGTATATCAGGCCAAATAAACACTGAACTTGTCAAGCCTTTGACCGATAAATCAATTTTTGTCAATGGGTATGCCAATAAAAATGGTCGCTTGGAACTGAACACCCATTTCAATAAGAAACTTACCGATAAATTAAGTACAGGTCTATATATCCATGCAAATCAAAGGGATTTAAAGGA
>CAZYQR010000482.1:0-1865 GCA_964649755.1 uncultured Maribacter sp.
TGGTTCCTACGACCGTACAAGGGGCAACCATAAATGGCGTGCCATTTACAACGACGGTTAAACCCAATGGAGGTACGGACTGGATTGACGCTCTCACAGAATCCGCCCCAACAACAAATACTTCCTTTTCTATAGCAAACGGTACTGATACTGGAAGATACTATATGTCCGCTTCGTATTTAAATAGAGATGGTATTGTTAGATATACTGGATTTCAACGTGGTAATACAAGATTAAATTCTGAGTTCAAAGTAGGTGATAATAAAAAACTGACCGTTGGGGAACATCTTAATATAGCTTACACAAAGGCAAATAAAGGTACATCTGATGACACTGAGCTGGCCTTGAGAATAACACCATTGATACCGGTTAAAAATGATGCCGGCGAATTTGCAGGGACCGAAGGTCCGGAATTAGGAAATTCAGGTAACCCAGTTGCCAATAATTTTAGGCATAGAAATGATTATGAAAAGAATTATAGCTTTCTTGGTGATATTTACGCAGATTATAAAATAACAGATAAACTGAACATTAAAACTGTAGCCGCAGGAGGTTTTAACATTTTAAATTTGCGAGAATTTGAAGCACTTAATCCTGAAGCCAAAGAATCTCGTTCCACTGCCCAGTTAACAGAAGGAGATGTAACAACGACTAACTGGTCTTGGACAAACACGCTGAATTATAGAAACACCTTTGGAAAACATTCTGTGAATGCTCTTGCTGGTATCGAGGCTATTAAGGAAAGAGGGAGAGGAAAAACAATTACAAGAAGTTCTTTCTTAAATGAAGACGATGATTTTGTTTTGTTAAGTAACGGTATCGCAAGTCCGGCTGTGAATGAAGCTTTTGATGGCTCAACTAGCCTGTTCTCAGTTTTTGGAACGGTCAATTATGATTTTGATAGCAAATACTTTCTTACGGCTACTTTGCGTAAAGATAAATCATCACGTTTCATAGATGATAATCAAAGTGAAACGTTTCCATCGGTAAGTGCAGGTTGGGAGCTAACCAAAGAAGATTTCTTTAACACCGAAGGTTTTCTCAATAGGCTTAAATTAAGGGTGTCTTATGGCGAATTGGGCAACCAAACCCTGCCTATCAGCAACCCTGCCCAGAATGGATTTTTTCAATCCCAACGATTTGCCGATTATGCATTTAATGGGGGATCAATAGCAGATGGCGTGATGTTGACTCAAGTAGGCAATCCAGATTTAAAATGGGAAACCTCAAAATCTGTAAATATTGGTGTGGACTTTGCAATCCTTGATAGCAAATTATCTGGTTTTATCGAATATTTTAATATCGAAACCAATGATTTAATTGTGAGGGACAATAATGCGGTAAGTTTAACTGCAATTGATGCAGGTGCACCCTTTGTGAATTTCGGTACCGTTGTAAATAAGGGAGTGGATTTTCAATTGAATTGGGACGATACTATCGGCGAAGACTTTAACTATAGTATTAGCGCAAATCTTTCTACGGTAGATAACGAGGTGACCGAATTCAAAGCGCCTCTGCAAGGAAATTCTGATGGCATTAGAAAAGGACAGGTAACCAGAACAGAGGAGGGAGATGAACTTTCTTATTTCTTTGGAAGGAACGTTATAGGTCTTACTGCCGAAGGTAGGTTTATATACGAAGATGTGAACGGAGATGGCGTAACAGATACCTCTGACCGTACCAAAATTGGATCGCCCCATGCTGATTTTACGTATGGAATGAATATCAATGCAAACTATAAAAACTTTGATATTGGGCTCTTCTTTCAAGGGTCACAAGGCAATGATCTATGGAATTACAATAAAATATTTACCGATTACGCGTTCTTTTTTAACGGAAATATCCACAATATAAGGGAAGAGAAT
>CAZYQR010000483.1:0-1863 GCA_964649755.1 uncultured Maribacter sp.
AATCACTTCTTTGCATTGGAAGCAAATCTTCTAAGGCATGTTTTCTACCTTTTATAGTATCGGCTAGTATCATTTCACGCATAGCCCTAATTCTGTCAACTTGGAAAAACATATGCTCTGTTCTTGTAAGCCCTATGCCTTGTGCGCCAAAATTACGAGCTATATTAGCATCTTTTGGAGTATCCGCATTTGTACGAACCTGCATGGTTGCATATTTATTCGTGAGCTCCATGATTTCGCCAAATTCACCACTCAATTCAGGTTCCATAGTAGCTACTTTGCCTTCGATGATATTACCTGTAGAGCCATTTAATGAAATCCAATCTCCTTCATGGTATTCCTTATCATCAACCTTAAGAACACGGTTCTTATAATCAATTTTTAAGGCTCCAGCTCCAGATACGCAGCATTTGCCCATACCACGTGCAACAACTGCAGCATGTGATGTCATTCCACCACGAGCCGTTAAGATACCTTTGGCGATATTCATACCTTCCAAATCCTCGGGAGAAGTTTCTATCCGCGTTAGAATTGTATACTTATACTTATCAGCTTCATCAGCAAAGAAAACAAGCTTACCCGTTGCCGCACCAGGAGAGGCGGGGAGGCCTTGGGCAATGACATTCGCCCTTTTCAATGCATTAGTATCAAAAACCGGGTGTAATAATTCTTCCAATTTGTTAGGCTCAATTCTTAATAACGCTTCTTTTTCGTCGATAGCGCCTTCTTTTAATAGGTCTATGGCGATTTTGACCATAGCCGCACCTGTTCGCTTACCATTTCTTGTTTGTAGTATCCAAAGTTTACCTTCTTGAATGGTAAACTCCATATCCTGCATATCAGAATAATGATTTTCAAGCGTTTGTTGATAGTCATTGAGTTCGGTATAAATCGAAGGCATTAATTCTTCCAAAGATGGATAATCCCCAGCTCTATCAGTTTCTTCAACCTTGGCCAATTCGGCCCAACGCTGTGATCCCAGTTTTGTGATTTGTTGTGGGGTTCTAACACCTGCTACAACATCTTCCCCTTGGGCATCTATTAAGTATTCCCCATTGAAGACATTTTCGCCAGTACCAGCATCCCGTGTAAAGCAAACCCCTGTACCTGAATTTTCTCCCATATTCCCATAGACCATAGCTTGTACATTGACTGCAGTTCCCCAATCAGCTGGGTAGCCATGCATTTTACGGTAATAGATTGCACGCTTACCATTCCAGCTATCGAAAACAGCCATTACAGCTCCCCACAATTGATCCCAAGGATCTGTTGGGAAATCATGACCGGTCTGTTTTTTAACTGCATCCTTGAAATCGTAGACTAAATCTTGAAGATCTTGTACGGTAAAATCAGTATCTAATTGAATATCCCTTTTATCCTTAAGGTTTTCCATGATTTCCTCGAAAGGATCAATATCTTCCTTAGATTTGGGTTTCATTCCTAAAACTACACCACCATACATTTGGATAAAACGACGGTACGAATCCCACGCAAAGCGTTCATTTTTGGTTTTATTTATCAAACCAATAACGGCCTCATCATTCAAACCCAGATTTAGAACAGTGTCCATCATCCCTGGCATAGAAACTCTAGCCCCTGAGCGAACGGAAATCAGCAATGGATTTTCCATATCTCCAAATTTGGTGCCCATAGTGCTCTCTAGTGACTCAATAGCCGTTTCAACCTCCTCTTTTATGACTTCAATTACCTTTTCTTGACCAAGGCTATTGTATTCAGTACAAACCTCTGTAGTAATCGTAAATCCAGGAGGAACTGGAATTCCAATAGCACTCATCTCAGCCAGATTGGCTCCTTTACCTCCAAGAAGGTTTTTCATTTTGCTATTGCCGTCTGCCGATTTAT
>CAZYQR010000484.1:0-1860 GCA_964649755.1 uncultured Maribacter sp.
GAGCAAGATACTGGTGGAAGCCGGCAGCTTTGTTAAGCAGGGAGATGTAATTTTACAGCTCAATACTGAAAACGTAGTTGCCGGAATTGAAAATTTAAAAGTACGGTTGCGCGCTGAAGTGAATAAAAGTACGCTTGATTTTTACAGAGGCTTGCCAATATTTAGTATAAACAAATAAGAATTACACCCAAAATGGATATAAAAATTGAAAAGAAAAAAGGATTAAGACCAAAGCACTATGCTTATATAGGTGTTGGTTTAATATTGCTTTTTATAGGGTATCAGCTAATAGTTGGGACTTCGGTTTCAACGTTTCGTACAGAGAAAGACAAACTTTCTATAGGTGAGGTTACTCAAGGTAAGTTTGATGATTATATAACCATTAACGGAAACGTGGCTCCTATAGCTACCATATATATGGACGCATATGAAGGAGGAAGAGTCAATGAGAAATTAATCGAGGAAGGCGCAATTGTTAAGAAAGGCGACATTATCCTGAAGTTGGAAAATAGCAAACTGTACGAACAAATATTGGCAAGTGAGAGTAATTTGGCATTAAAACAAAATGACCTGCGATCTACTAAATTAACTTTTGATTCTCGTCAAGTAGCAGGAAAGAGATCCTTGGCAACTGCCGAATATGATCTTCAGAGATTAAAGCGGAATTATAATCAGAACCAAGCATTATATGATGATGAGTTGATTTCGAAAGAAACGTATCTATTGTCTATGGAAAACTTTGAGTTATCTAAAAAGCAATACGATATTGTAAAATTACAAACGGAACAAGATGATGCCCTTCGCAAAACTTCGCTTTCAAGTTTAGATACTGATCTTAGCAGAATGCAAAAAACATTGGGTATGGTATACGAAAGATTAGATCATTTGAATGTCCGGGCTCCAGCGGATGGGCAGTTGGGATTTTTAGATGCTGAAATTGGTCAGAATATTGGTCAAGGAGAAAGAATTGGGCAAATTAATGTACTAACCGATTTTAAAATTGAAGCAGATATAGATGAGCATTATGTGGATCGGGTAAAACGTGATTTAAACGCATCCTTTGAGCGAAACGGAGTTGAATATGAATTGCGATTACGTAAGGTATACCCTGAAGTAAGAAACGGCAGGTTTAAGGTTGATCTTGTGTTTATAGGAAGCAAACCTGAGAATATCAGGGCTGGTCAAAGTTATAATATAAAACTGCAATTGGGCGAATCGTCAGATGCTCTCTTATTGCCCAAAGGAAGCTTTTTTCAAAGCACTGGTGGGCAATGGATTTTTGTAGTGAACCCAGCTGGTGGAGAGGCATTGAGAAGGGATATTAGAATTGGGAAACAAAATTCAAGGTATTATGAAGTACTGGAAGGATTAGACCCAGGAGAGAAAGTAATAACCAGTAACTATTCAAGTTTTGGGGAAGCGGAAAAAATTGTTTTAAAATAAATGAATGCCAACTGACACATTTCACATACTAATGTTGTCTATATATTAATCAGTATAATTCAATCAAAAAATGATAACGATTCAAAATTTAAAAAAGAGTTTTAGAACCGAAGAGGTAGAAACTTTAGCACTTAACAATGTTAATCTAAATGTGGCCGAGGGAGAATTTGTGGCTATTATGGGGCCTTCCGGATGTGGAAAATCAACCTTGTTGAACATTATCGGGATGCTCGATAACCCAACAGAAGGAAGTTACAACTTTGGCGGGAATGAAGTAGGCGGACTAAAAGAAAGCCAACGTACACAACTACGAAAAGGAAATCTGGGTTTTGTTTTTCAGAGTTTCAATTTAATTGACGAGTTAACAGTCTATGAGAACGTGGAATTGCCACTTATTTATCTTAAAATGAGTAAGAG
>CAZYQR010000485.1:0-1846 GCA_964649755.1 uncultured Maribacter sp.
TGCCTATATGGGCAAGGAATTGCAGATTTTAGACAATACAGCCGATAAATATGCAGAATTACAACCCTACCAATATCATGGCTCGGTATACGGTATAATACCTGCTAAAAGAGGATATCTAAACCCAGTGGGGGAATGGAATAAACAAGAGGTGATTGTCGAAGGTTCGAAAATTAAAATCATTTTAAATGAATCAACCATTGTTGATGGAGACTTTTTGGAAGCCAGCAAAAATGGCACAATGGATAATAAAGAACATCCGGGACTAGAACGAACCAGCGGCCATATAGGTTTTTTAGGACACGGAGATGTAGTTAGGTTTAGAAATATTAGATTAAAGGATTTATAATAAAAAAGCAATAAAAACACAATAGCATGAGTACACATAATAAAGATCGTAGGGATTTTGTAAAGAAAAGTAGCTTAGGAATTCTAGGCTTGGCATTGGCACCATCTTTCATTGGGAAAATGGGACCACACAATCGACTAAGAACAGCGCATATTGGAGTTGGTAATATGGGAGGTGCAGATCTCGAAGCCATATCCTCACATTCTTTGGTAGATGTTACAGCCTTATGCGATGTTGATGCCAATAACCTTGCTGCCGCCAAAAAAATGCATCCGAATGCGAAAGTGTATTCAGACTATAGGGTTATGCTAAAAGAATTGGAGCATGAGATTGATGCTGTCATCGTTTCCACACCAGATCATACGCATGCACCGGCTTCTATGATGGCAATGAACATGAACAAACCTGTTTATTGTCAAAAACCACTTACACACCATGTTTCTGAGGCCAGGGCCATGAAAAAGTTGGCTGCAGATAAAAATTTGGTGACCCAAATGGGAATTCAAGTACACTCTTTCTACGACTATAAATTGGCCACTTTGTTAATTCAATCTGGTATTATTGGTAAAGTACATACCGTGCATGCATGGTCGCCCAAGAATTGGGGGTATGATGGGGCAGCGCCGGAAGGTAGCGATCCAATACCAGAAACATTAGATTGGAATCTTTGGCTGGGTACATCTGCCAAAAGACCCTATAAAAAAGGAGTTTACCACCCTGGAAATTGGAGAAAATTGATGGATTTTGGTTGTGGTACACTTGGAGACATGGGCGTACATATTTTTGATACACCATATAACGCCTTGGAATTAGATGTTCCTCGTACTATTAAAAACGAATGTAGAAAGCCAACAGGTTTCGGATTTCCAGAAAACAATATTGTAACGTATGAATTTCCAGGCACCAAACATACAGGAGATACATTAAAATGGGTATGGTATGATGGGCCAGGAGCTCCAATAATGCATGAAGATCTAAAGCTACCCAATGCGATGAAAATGTCCAAATCTGAATCCAAGGATGAAAAAGATGCTATGAAGGATAAAATATCACTTGAAACCAAAACAACGGGTGAAGGCGTATTACCCGAACAAGGTGCAATGTTCGTTGGTGAAAAAGGACGTTTATTATTACCTCACTTCATGGAGTTGCCCAAGAAAATTGTAGATGGAGCATATGTTGATATTTCCTCAGAAATTACTGAAGTAGAGAAAGCCAATAATATGGGCAAACCCATACGCAACTATGATTCCGAGGGTCCTAAACATTACCATCAATTTGTTGAAGCATGTTTAGGAAGAGGTGAATGCACTGCTCCTTTTTCTTATGCATCAAGGTTAACTGAAACTATACTTTTGGGCGTAATTGCAGGTCGTTTCCCTAACAAGACCTTACACTGGGATAATACTACCGCAAAATTCGCTGAAGAAGAGGCAAATCAATTTTTAGAATCTCCGTATCGGGATTTTTAATAATTCAAGTAATTATAATAATAAA
>CAZYQR010000486.1:0-1840 GCA_964649755.1 uncultured Maribacter sp.
TTATTTAGTTCGAGAAGAAAAGGGGGCGTAAGCCCTCTTTTTTTTGTCAGAATTGTAAATATGTATAGGCCCAATACATAAGGCCAAACTGAAGGGGTATTCTTAGAAGTAGGATCCATTTAGGAATACCAGCGGCCGCTTTTTCGCCCGACAACATATAAAAATGAACTGGCAGAAAAAAGATGAGCATTAAGATAATTGCGTATACAGCAAGGTTTTTTGTAATAGATAAGCATAAACCAATGCCCAGAAGAACTTCAACTATGCCGCTTAAACTCACTAATAATTTATGTTCTGGAAGATACCTTGGCATAATTCTTAGGTATGCTTTGGGTTTTACAAAATGCATTATCCCAGCAATTATATACATTGCGGCCATTAGGTATAAATGCCAAGGGGATATCATATTCTAAATGGTTTGATGATTGGCTTAGGCTTATCTCACGTATTAAATTTAAAGAATTTTTTTTAAACGGGCTTTTTTGTATTCAGGCAAGGATGGATTGTTGATGGCGAGTTTTACGATTTCCAAATCTTTTTCCCTTGCAAACAGCAGCTCATAAAATTGCTTTACGGTAAGGGTGTTTTCTGACCTTTCAACCAAAATTAATTCATCATGCGCATTGACTTCCCCTTCTTCCAATATTCGAACATAGGTGCCTGGAAAGCCATGATCAATAAATTGTCTAAGAATTTCTTGGGTTTCAAAGCGTACCCCTAATTTGTAGCAGGGTTCCCTGGGTTGGGAAACTTGAACTAAGGCATTGCCTATTTTAAAAATATCACCGATACGTATTTTGGCCTCATTAAGGCCCTCGATAGTTAGATTCTCTCCAAACATACCCCAATCCCATTCCAGTTTCGGATATAATTTTTTCCAATAGGGATAATGGTCCGATGAAAACAAATAACAGGCCTTATTGATTCCCGCATGGTGTTTGCGATCAATAACGGTGTCCTTTGCAACATCCGTCTTGCCTAAATACAAGGTTTCAATTGTTGGGTATTTAAAAATACCCGTTTGTTCTTCCTTACCGTTCCAATGAATAGTTGTGGGATTGCCTATGTTGGTAGAGATTACTTTCATTCCTTAAAGATAGGAAACCAACTCGTACAATTAGAAATTTCTAGATGACAACTCCCTCTCGTCTCTCTTTATAGTAAAATTCAGGAAAATTATAGGTCTCGGGGGTTATTTCGTTTTATACTTTCCTGAATGTGTGCTTTAACGTATAATTGCTCGCCTTTGAATTCCGTCATTTGAAAAAAGAGAATGTCTTCTCCAATGTTCTCCAAATCATATATGGCATGTTTATTCTTATGCTTTAAAAATTCAGAATCCCCCTTTTCTAAATGCATCAGTATTATTTTTCCATCAGAAAACCGCGATATCACCATACCCTCAGAGCCAGCTACCCAGCAATAATCCAAGTTTATTTTTCGAAAAGGAAGTCGTTCTTTTGGTAATAGCACAACTTCCCAAATACGTAGATATTCGTTTTCAAATAGCACTTTCTGTCCCAGATCTGTACTAAACTCATTTTCTTTTAATTCCTTTAAATGCGAAGGATTCCATGTATTGAAATTTCCTGAAGCATTTATATCAATGTACTTGAGCACCTTGGCTTTTTGATTTTCTTTTTTAGTCATAACATACTTTTTTTTTGAAGTATTTCAAGAATTTAAATTTCCTCTTGATTCATTTCTAAACAGCTTATTTTTAAATTTATTAAGCCCAGACGAATGATGGCTAAATTATTTTATAAAGTATAAGCTTAGCTTATCATTTATAAAAAAGGGGGAACTACCTACATCTGAGCTTAACACTTGAATCCGATTT
>CAZYQR010000487.1:0-1821 GCA_964649755.1 uncultured Maribacter sp.
AGCGGTCAACTAATTAATTTAGGATAATAATCAGCAAAAGAATTTTTAAGAGAGATAACCAATACAAAATTTGATGCATCTATTGATTTAGCTGTTCGTTTGGGTGTTGATCCTAGAAAAGCGAATCAAATGGTTCGTGGGGTTGTTACACTACCGCACGGTACAGGTAAGGATGTTAAGGTTTTGGCTTTGGTGACCCCAGATAAAGAAGCAGAGGCTAAAGAAGCCGGTGCCGATTATGTTGGGTTAGATGAATATTTGGACAAAATCAAAGGCGGTTGGACCGATGTAGATGTAATTATCACCATGCCTAGCGTTATGGGTAAATTAGGACCTTTAGGCCGTGTTTTAGGACCAAGGGGATTAATGCCCAATCCAAAAACAGGTACGGTTACTATGGATGTTGCCAAGGCAGTAACTGAAGTAAAAGCTGGTAAAATTGATTTCAAAGTAGATAAAACGGGTATTGTACATGCGGCGATTGGAAAAGCTTCTTTTTCAGCCGATAAAATTGCAGGCAATGCTCAAGAGTTACTGGATACTTTGAATAAATTGAAACCTTCTTCATCTAAAGGAATTTACATGAAAAGTATTTTCATGTCAAGTACCATGAGCCCTAGTGTTCAACTTGATCCAAAAACAGTTTAATTAACTGGTAGTTCAAAATTTTAATTATGACAAGAGAAGAAAAATTAATCGTTATAGAAGATTTAACTGCTCAGTTAGCTGAAAATTCAACTATTTATTTAGCTGATATTTCAGGATTGGACGCGACCACGACTTCAAACTTGAGAAGAGCGTGTTTCAAGGCCAATGTTAAACTTTCAGTAGTTAAGAATACACTTCTTGCAAAAGCAATGGAAGCCTCTGAAAAAGATTTCGGAGAACTTCCAGAAGTTTTAAAAGGTAATACATCTTTGATGTTTGCTGAAGCAGGAAATGGTCCAGCAAAACTTATCAAAACATTTAGAAAAAAGTCTGATAGGCCTTTGTTGAAAGGTGCTTTCGTTGAGGAAGCCGTATTTGTTGGTGATGACAAATTAGATACTTTGGTAAGTATAAAATCCAAAGAGGAGATGATTGGGGAAATTATTGGCTTGTTGCAATCACCAGCCAAGAATGTTATTTCTGGTCTTAAATCTGGAGGAGGTAAACTTGCAGGTATCTTAAAAACATTATCAGAAAAATAGTAGTACGCACTTAAACAATTATATTTAAAAATTTATTAAACGATAGAAAAATGGCAGATTTAAAAGATTTCGCAGAACAGTTGGTTAACTTGACCGTAAAAGAGGTAAATGAGTTGGCTAATATATTAAAAGATGAATACGGTATCGAGCCTGCAGCTGCTGCAGTGGCTGTTGCCGCTGGTGGTGCCGCTGAAGGTGGTGAAGCCGCTGAGGAACAAACAGAATTCGATGTAGTATTGACCGCAGCTGGAGGATCCAAATTAGCAGTAGTAAAATTAGTTAAGGAATTAACTGGTTTAGGATTGAAAGATGCAAAGGATATCGTTGATAGCGCACCAAAAGCCGTTAAGGAAGGTGTTTCTAAAGACGAAGCCGAAGGTATTAAAAAATCATTAGAAGAAGCAGGAGCAGAAGTTGAGCTTAAATAGTCGCAACTACCATAACACTTTAGGTTTAGGTCTTACCATTATTTGTGGTTAGGCCTAAGCCTTTTTATGCATAAAGTATATAAAGTTATATACGACCTATTAGTATTCACGATCAAAATTTCGTCCATAGATGTTCACAAATCAGACTGAGAGAATAAGTTTTGCATCCGCTAAGAACACGCCGGAATATCCGGATTTCTTGG
>CAZYQR010000488.1:0-1817 GCA_964649755.1 uncultured Maribacter sp.
GAAATACGAAGAGTCCATAGCTGCGTTGGACCATCTTATTTCAATTGACCCCACTAATGGAGTCAATTTTTCTAAAAAGGCTGAGGTACTGATGTTATTAGGCAAAAACCAAGAGGCATCTGACTTATTAAATAACACTTACTCTTTACATGGCGATCATTTTTTTTACATGCGAGAATCGATAAAACTGAATTTCTATCTAGGTGAATATGAAAAATCACAAATACAATTTGATAAATTATTGAGGGACTTTCCGGATTATTCGCCGATTCTAATGTGGCTGAATGCCTTATATGCGCAGATGAATGGAGATTTGAAAAACACGAATAAATACTTGGCCGAGTTGTTAAACGAGTACGACAAAGGTTCATCGGGCAGCCCGGCGTGGTTTATGGCGCTTTACAACTCCCATATTGAGGATTACGAAAAAACTTTCGATTGGCTGCAAAAGTCGTACGATAGACATGAGGTAGAAATGACCTGGTTACGAGAAGAACCCCTTCTGGCTCCATTAAGAAACGATCCCCGATACAAAGACCTGTATGAAAAGGTAGGCTTTTCAAGCATAGGATTACCTATAAAAACTACTTCAGAAAATCAATACGCTAAGTAATCATTTCAACATCATTTAAAGGTTCTGCACCATAAGTTGAAGACCTGACCAATAGCTTAACAAGCTTGAAACATAGCTATTAGGTAACACTTTGTGTTTTTTATTATCTTTAGTTAATATAATGTTATTACTATCTTAAAGTTCTTTTGTACGAAGGTGAATACCACGAAAAATTCCGTCGTTTTCGTTCGTACAAATGAACCAGCACCTTCCCCATGTCAAGAATCAATTCATAAAATCCACTGGAATGAAAAAACTACTTCTAACGGCACTGTTCGTCTTAATCGTCAATTTTGGACTAGGGCAGGAAACGAAAGGAAAAGTCATTGTCGATCATCTGTATTCCGCCTCTTTGGAAAACCCTGGTGGAGAAGACCCAACACGACGGGTAACCGTTTACCTCCCGCCTGGTTATGATAAAACTACAGATCGCTATCCGGTGATTTATTATTTGCATGGCATTACTTGGAGCGATAGTCTCCAAATTGCAGTGACTCATTTCGACAAGTTATTGGATAAAGCGATTGCCACGGGTAAAATCAAACCTGTAATAGTGGTAATGCCAAATCAATATACCCTATATCGGGGAAGTTGGTATACCAATTCAACACTAACTGGAAAATGGGCCGATTTTACGGGTATTGATCTGGTAGCCTTTGTAGATAAAAAATATAGAACACTTCCAAACTCGGGAAGTCGCGGAGTTGCGGGCCATTCAATGGGCGGACAAGGAGCCATCAAAATGGGAATGTTATTCCCTGAAGTTTTTTCCTCTGTATATGCTATGTCTCCTGCACATGTGGGAACACTGACGGAAGGATTTGGAATTAGGGGAAATGTGCACAACCGAATAAATGAAATTACATCTCGAGAACAATTGACAACAGGTTATGCCGAATTTTTACCTAATGTGTTGGTTTCCATGGGCAGGGCATATTCACCAAACCTTGATAATCCACCTTATTATATGGATTTTCCATACGAATACATTGATGATAGTTTAATTATCAATTATGATGTTATAAAGAAATGGAAAAAGAAATCAGCTTTAGGAATGGTTGACGATCACATTGAGGATCTTAAAAAACTAAAAGCTTTAAAACTCGAGTGGGGAAGAAATGAAGATAATAACCTAATTCCAAACACCTGCTTGGAATTTAGCAAAAAGCTTGAAAACCTCGGAATTAAACATTATGCCGAAATT
>CAZYQR010000489.1:0-1810 GCA_964649755.1 uncultured Maribacter sp.
ATCGTATGGCATCAAACAAAAAATATTGGAAGAACGAATCGGAGTTAAATCCGAACGACTCCATTGTTGAGACGCTAAGACAGAATGAATTTGTTCAAGAAATTCCTGTTGACGAATTTTTAGGCGACAAGGAGAATTTGTCATCGACAAATACAGACAGAAGGGATTTTCTTAAATATGTTGGTTTTAGTACTGCAGCTGCGGCTATGGCGGCATGTGAGGGTCCAGTAAGAAAGTCTATTCCTTACGTGGTTCAGCCAGAAAATATTATACCCGGTGTTGCGAATTATTATGCAACTACCATCGCCAATGGTTTTGACTTTGCAAGTATCTTGGTGAAGACAAGGGAAGGTAGACCGATAAAAGTTGAAAATAACACCGACGCCAAGAACGGTGGAGCTAATGCCCGTGTTCAAGGCTCAGTGTTATCCTTATATGACAGCACTAGATTGCAAGGCCCTCTTAAAGATGGGGAGCCTGTTGAGTGGAACTCGATAGATGCTGATGTTAAAGCCAAACTAAACAGCTTAAATACCGCTGGCAAACAAATTGCCTTATTGACACAAACTTATGCAAGTCCCTCAACCGCAAAATTAATTGCGGAGTTCAAGGAAATGTATGGTACCGTGAATCACGTCACTTATGACGCAATTTCGGAAGACGCTGCCTTATCTGCTTTTGAAGCTAGGTATGGGGAAAGAGCGTTGGCTGATTATGATTTTGAAAAAGCTGAGGTAATCGTTTCTTTTGGAGCAGATTTTCTTGCTGATTGGCAAGGGGGTGGTTATGATAGTGGGTATTCCAAAGGGCGTGTGCCAAAAAATGGAAAGATGTCCAAGCATGTGCAGTTCGAAGCTAATTTGTCTTTGACTGGTGCCAATGCGGATCAACGGGTACCACTGACACCAATGCAACAAAAAGTTGCCATTGCCCAGTTATTTGCAAAGTTGAATGGGACATCTACAAGTGGTGAAATTCCAGAATACGCAAAAAGAGCGGTTGAAAGCGCAGCTAAGGCAATTAGTAATAATAAAAATGCCGCTGTTGTTGTAACCGGTTTGCATGATGAAAATGCACAAGTAGTTGTATTGGCCATAAATGAAATGTTGGGCAGTAAAGCCTTTGATCCAAAGGCGCCAAAATATGTTCGTCAAGGAAGCGCAAAAAATGTAAATACATTGATTGCTGATATGAAAGCTGGTCGTGTAGGTGCATTGATTATGGATGGGGTAAATCCTATGTACACTTTGCCCAATGTTGCTGATTTTGCCGAAGGGATTGAGAAAGTAGATCTTTCTGTTGCATTTTCCACAAATTGGACCGAAACAACAGAAATGACCAATTATACTGCTGCTTCAAACCATTATTTGGAATCCTGGGGCGATACCCAAATTAAGAAAGGTCATTATGGTTTGATCCAACCTACAATTAAAGAACTTTTTGATACAAGACAATTACAAACAGCTTTATTGCAGTGGATGGGTAGCGATAAAAGCTATTATGATTATATAAAAGAAACATGGAGCACTGACGTTTTAGGCGATGGTGATTTTAACCAAGCGCTACATGATGGTATTTTTGTAGCTGGTTCAAATGCTGTTGAGGAAATTGTTGAAACAGTAGTTGCTGCTGTAGGTATTGAGGAAGAAGCTTCCCCCTCAGTTGATATAACTTCGGCTATTAGAAACTTGGCTACTGCTACGAGCGGTGGTGGAATGGAGCTTACTTTATATTCTAAAATAGGCATGGGTGATGGGCAACAAGCAGGTAACCCATGGTTGCAAGAATTCCCAGATCCAATTTCACGTGT
>CAZYQR010000490.1:0-1781 GCA_964649755.1 uncultured Maribacter sp.
AAACTTGACCGGGTGTCTTTATATAACGGGCTATATGATCAATTCCTCTATTAATTATAGGGGATAGCGCAATAGTGAATCCGGTTATGATGATCAAAACTATTTGCATTCCAAAGGCCAACAAATCGAAGAAACCATCGTACCAAGAAGTAATTATTTCCATGGGTGTAGCACCAAGCCATAACCAAGCACTTACTGCAACCATAAGGGTTAGGAGCATTGCAAAAACAAAGGCATCTGGCATGTATTTTAAAAACAGCTGCGTGAATTTTTCTCCAAGTTTTGTAATCATAACTGAGATAGGTAATTAAATGAAGAACGTTTGCATAATAGCAAATCTTATTCGATTACTTCGTAAGTCATTAGGGGTTGTGCCTTGTTTTTCAAGTTAATGCTACCAATTTTTTTACATTGAAATGCTTCTTTCACTTGATCATAACAAAATTCTGCAATAAGGATCTGATCTTCCTTTGCCGCATCCTGTAGCCGGGCGGCAATATTCACCGTATCGCCGATGACCGTATAATCCAAACGTTTTAAACTGGAAGATCCTATATTTCCAGAGATCATTTCCCCACTATTGATGCCAATGGAGACTTTGGGCTTATATTGCTTGGTTCCTTTCACCTCGGGCAAGTTGTTGATTTGATGCCGTACGGCCAAGGCTACATCTATGGCCCGATCTAAGTGGTAATCCCCTCGAAATACCGCCATGACACCATCACCTATAAATTTGTCGATATACCCTTCTTGGGCAATAATCTCTTTCACCATTACATCAAAATAGGTGTTGAGCATTTTCACTACCACATCTGGTGAGGTATTTTCACTTATGGCAGTAAATCCGCATACATCTATAAACATTACGGTGGCCTCAATATTTTCATTGGCCATAATGGCGGATTCATATTCCTGACTACCCATAAAGTTGAGTACGTTTTCGTCTACATACATCTTCAAAATATTGTTTTCCTTGATGGCTTTGAGGGTGTCCTTTATTTGAAGGGTATGTTTTAAGGTCTTTTCTATGGTAATGGTAAGATCTTCAAAATTGATCGGTTTGGTGATAAAATCGAAAGCCCCCCGGTTCATTGCTGTACGAATATTGTCCATATCGCCATAGGCAGAGACCATCACCGCTTTCAGCAGTGGATTTAATTCGCTGAGTTTTGTAAGCAAGGTCAGCCCATCCATTTCCGGCATGTTGATATCGCTAAGCACTAGATCCATATTGGGATCTATGTTCAGTTTCTCTAGGGCGTCTATTCCATTGATGGCAAAGATAAACTCGTATTCATTTTGCCGTATTTGTTTCCGGTATTTTTGTTTGATGAGGACTTCTAGATCGGTCTCATCATCTACCACCAGTATTTTAGCCATTACATTATTGCTTTTAATTTTTCCTTTAAGATACCAAATTCCACTGGTTTGGTGAGAAAATCATCTGCTCCCAGTTTCATGGCGGTATCATAGTTTTCCTTGTCTCCATAAGCCGTGATCATCATGACCACCGGTGGTGGTTCTCGATAGTTCTTCTTTATTTGTTCCAGAAGCTCTAAGCCACTCATCCCCGGCATGTTAATATCCGACAAGATGAGTACGGCCTCATGATTGTGATCTTCTAAATAGGTCAATGCCTCTTCCCCTGAAAATGCAAAGGCAAAGTTCAATTCGTTATTCCGGATCTCTTTTCGGAACCGTTGCTGAAATAAGATTTTTACATCTTGTTCGTCGTCTACTACTAATATTTTCATAGTGTATTGGATTAGGTATGTTTGTTT
>CAZYQR010000491.1:0-1781 GCA_964649755.1 uncultured Maribacter sp.
TTCACTCATATTTAAGCATACTTATCGCCAAACTTATCTTTTACCTTGCCTAGTACTTGCTTTATGTCTTGTTCTTTTGATTTGGGGTAGATGAGCAACACTTCTTCTTTATCAACAATTATATAATCGTTTAGACCATCTACTACCACGATTTTATCCTTGGGAGATCGAATCATATTGCCCTTAGCATCTTCGGTGATTACTTTACTGTTGACAACAGCATTATTATCACCATCCTTATCCAATTTATCGTACAAAGAACCCCATGTTCCCAAGTCATTCCAATCAAAGGTAGCCGGAAGCACATAAATGGCTTTGGATTGTTCTAAGATAGCATAATCTATCGAAATATTTTCCGCCTTTGGATAGTTCTCCTTTATAAATTCTTGTTCACCACTGGTGTTATATTGAGCAATCCCAGCTTCAAACAATTTATACTGTGATGGCTGAAAGTTTTCAAAAGCATTCACAATGGTATTTACGCTCCACATAAATATTCCGGCATTCCATAGAAAATTGCCTTGGGCCAAAAATTCCTTTGCAGTTTTATAATCGGGTTTCTCACGGAATTGGTGTACCTTTTTTAGTGCTGATGTACCTTCCTTTTCAAATTCAATATAACCAAAACCGGTATTTGGAAAAGTTGGTTTAATACCCAGGGTACAAAGCACGTCTTCTTTCTCACACTTATCAAAACATGCTGTTACATCTCTTGCAAAGGCATCCTCATCTTCAATCCAATGGTCACTTGGCGCCACAATCATTACCCCATCAGGGTTCATTTTTTGAATTTTTAATGCAGCATATAAAATACAAGGCGCTGTATTGCGCATGGCTGGCTCCAAAACTACCTGCTCTTGTTTCACCAAGGGTAATTGTTCCAAGACCAAATCATTATAACGCTCATTGGTGAGAATCAAAATATTCTCTGTAGGAACAAATTTATTGAGACGTTGAAAAGTTTTCTGAATCAAGGTATGCCCTGTTCCCAACATATCATGGAATTGTTTAGGGTTTTCAGAGGTGCTGATCGGCCAAAAGCGGGATCCAACCCCACCTGCCATTAATACTGCATAATAATTTTTGTTCTTCATTTATTCTTTTATTAACTCTACTTCAGCATTAGGCTGAAATAAATATACCTTACCAGAAACCACCTCAACACATTCAAAACGTTTTACACGTTTGTTACCTTTTCTAAAAAGTTTCCCATTGTAAATGCGGAATACGCTGCCAAAAGGTAGTTCAAAAATAAAGGTCAAATCTGTAGTTTGAAAATCGAACTTTTTCAAAGCTAGGGATAAAACCGCATCTGTATCACTACTAGCCTTTGGATTTCTGAAATGTTTCGCCAAATGTGGCAAAAGTATAGACGGAAATATTTCAGGCCTTAAAAATGGCAACATTAAATATTGGAATGTACGCTTCCATTCCAGCCCATGGGGTTTTATTTGACGACCATATTTCGCGAAGGCCGCCAAATGCGCAACTTCATGTACAAGGGTAATCAAAAAACGATATTTGTTCAATGTGGCATTTACGGTAATCTGGTGCATACCATTGGGCAATCTTCTATAGTCCCCGTGTCTAGTCACCCTTTTATTTACAATTTTAAGATTGACCCCAGACTCTTTGATAAGCTGCAGACAAGGGTCAACAGCCCTTTCTGGTAGGTATTTTGTTAGGATATCATCCATAACTGCAAAAATAGGATTTTTAAGATTCTATAATCTAGAGTCACTAAGTTTAATGTGTATATACTTTTAATTGGTAACTTAGAT
>CAZYQR010000492.1:0-1773 GCA_964649755.1 uncultured Maribacter sp.
TTGGTAACCCATTTGTATTTACAAGTGCGCCTCCGCTATTTCCAGGATTTACTGCTGCATCCGTCTGAATGAATGATTAATCACTCCTCATTAATGCTCTTGCTTTGGCACTAACTATACCTGCTGTAACTGTTGAGGTCAAATTAAATGGGTTACCAACCGCCAAAACCCATTCACCAACCCTGACATCATCTGAATCGCCAAAAGCCAAATAAGGTAATTGTTTTTTTGCATCAATCTTCAAAAGGGCAATGTCTGAATTAGGGTCCGTGCCAATCAATTCAGCATCATAAGTTTTGTTGTTATTTAACGTTACCTGTAATTGACTTGCACCCTTGATTACGTGATTATTCGTAACGATATGTCCGTCCGAAGAAATTATTACTCCAGACCCAGAGCCTATTTGTGCTTTCTGATTTCCTTCATATCCGTAAAAATACTCTATGATATTACTAGGGCCTTTACTAATAGTTAAATTTTTTACGTGCACCACAGCATTTACTGTTGTTTCGGCAGCAGATGTAAAGTCGACCTCGTTGATTCCAGACCCTTTTGCTGATGTGGTAGACAAACTGGTATTGATGATAGAAGTTGAATTGTCATCAGTGACAATAGCATAGTTTGTCTTTTCGATAAACAGTTTATAGGCACCTAAAGTTATGGCGCCTGCAAAAATTGCAATTAGCAACGAACTTCCAATTTTCTTCATAAGTAAAATGTATTTTTTGGTAATCAAGTTTAACTTACAGTAAAACTATAATATTTTGACTGTATTCATTTGCAGTTTAACTACTTTTTAACTGCTAAAAAAGCCTTAAAATTACCCTATCTTTGTTTTTTAAATTATTATATGTTGCTTACATTTTATAAATATCAGGGAACAGGGAATGATTTTGTCATGATCGATAATCGTTCTAACACTTTCCCAAAGGAGAGTAAATCATTGGTGGCAAAACTTTGTGATAGAAGATTTGGGATAGGTGCAGACGGACTTATTTTGCTTGAAAATGATGATTCTGTAGATTTTAAAATGGTGTATTTTAATTCGGATGGCAATCAAGGTTCAATGTGTGGCAATGGTGGGCGATGCTTGGTAGCTTTCGCCAAGTTTCTTGGTATAATTGGCAAAGAGACCTCATTCAACGCTGTTGACGGACTCCATTCAGCAGTTATAGAGGATGATATGGTTGAGTTGAAAATGAATAGTGTAAATGAAATTCATACAAAACCCAATGCGTACTACCTCAATACGGGATCACCTCATCATGTCCAAGTGGTTGAATCATTAGAGGATCTTGACGTTTATAAGGAAGGTGCAAAGTTGAGATATGGCCTTTATGGTGAAAGAGGAAGTAACATTAATTTTGTTGAACCACTTGATGAAGGTTCCTTTGCTGTTAGAACCTATGAACGTGGAGTGGAAGATGAAACCCTTTCCTGCGGTACGGGTGTGACGGCGGTGGCTATTGCCATGCATAAAGCGAATAAAATTCAAACAGAGACCGTTGATATTGAAACCAAAGGAGGTAAGTTGCAAGTCAAGTTTATAAATGATGCAAATGGTTATAGTAATGTGAGTCTAATAGGACCAGCCATGCAGGTTTTTAAAGGAGAAATTAAATGGTGAATTTAAAAGGAGATCATATTTGCTTAAGGGCCCTCGAACCCCTCCACGTCGTAGCGCAAGTTCCAGAAATAAAAGTTCCAGCGCGTCACGCGCTCATCCTGCAGGATGGGGGCCACGCCCGAGATCTGGTTCAAGCCCTCGATCAA
>CAZYQR010000493.1:0-1769 GCA_964649755.1 uncultured Maribacter sp.
TATCGCCTCTCGGCGAGCTAGTTTTAAGCTTTGGCATAAATATTTGGCTAACGCCTCACCCTTAGGGTAACGGTGTCCGCAATTCATCATATGTAGTGCATCAATAGTGGCTTTAATTGTCGTTCATAGAGCCGTGATGAAGGTCTTTTCATAAAACAATATCTGAAGAACCTCCAGACTTGCAATGGTATCTTGGACAACTCGGTCCACTTAGCTCGGATATAAATTCCACCATTGGCGGCGTGCTCATCTAGTTTCTTTTTTTGTTTTACTGATTGTGTTGTATTTCTATCTTGCAAATTGAGTACCTCAAATTGTTCTTCTAAAAACAGCCGAGTTGAAATATAAGTCATTATTCCCATCATCGCCTGCTGCTCAATCGACACCTTACTTTTCCCCCAGGCTTTTGTATTGGCTAGGTCATTTTTGAAGTTGTCGAAGAATTTTTCTTCATCCCACCGCCTATGATAGATAAAGGCAAGCTCCCCAGGTTCCAGCGTAAAGTCATTGCTAAGGTAGACCGTGATTTCGCCCTCAGGCGTCATAAACTCGATACGTCTCCACGGCTGCTTAGACCGTTGCAAGCTTATCTGGGTATCCGATATTACAGCCTCATTACAACGGCGCTTTGCAATAAGGCGTGACACTTGCTCAACGTAGTTCATATTAGACTTAAAACGCGTCACCATAGTGGCTTTATATTTTTGTTTACTCTTATCCCAGAGCTGTGCATCAATAAAGGCTCTATCAACGCTATACAAAGCGTTTTTGACCTGCATCCAAGGATGCTCATTGATTGTCTGTTTGATGACCTTGATCTCGCCCATTGAGGCCGTTTCTGTCTTAACGTAAAGTGGGATGCCTTTGCGTAAATCATAGAAGGTCATCAACATGTGTCCTTTTTGATTATCGGTTCCACCGTCCATTGGATAACGTGGTTTATAGTGCACTGATTCGGTTTGATAGGAGGCGTCAATCGCAATTACCTCTCGTTCGCCAAGCGATGGAATGTCGTGATAACGATCAGGCAATGATATCCTTGCTTGGTCGATCAAAGCGCTGAGTGCATCACGGGTGATATTGCAACGCCTTGCTGAGGCTAGAGCGTCCGACCAAGTCGAGCGCGCCAATGGAGCCATGTCAGCACCATCGATGTGCATTAAGACTTGCACTTGTTCGCGAAGTGTCAGATGCGATTGCAATTGGCGCAGGCATCCTAATAGGAGAAAAGCTGGCATCGTAAGAGTGCCAAAGACGGTGTCAGGGTAGCGTGTTTTATCAAGTGCCGTTTGCAGCGGGCTGAACCATTGTTGAAGAACGGTATCGTCAGTTAGTTTGTTGATTAATGAGGTTAATCTGTTTTTCATAGTTTTCATCCTAGTGTGTGCGTAACACAAAAAAACAAAAATTTTGAAGCGCTAGTGTCAAGTAATGTTTTGACTAACATTATCTATTTTATAATGACCTCTCTGTGCGTTTTTATCGTGATTGCTCCACCTTCGACCTATTTTATTAGACTTACCAAGACGCACTGTATGAAGTTGACTGATAGTGGTGTTCGAATGCCATGTTACGATGAATTGCGGACACCGTTACCCTTCGGGTCGTCGTCATTACATTCCAACGTTGTCTCCGCTGCGCTTCGGCTGAATGACAACTCGTTTTTGTCTTCTAAAAACGATATTGGAATTTATGCTTTGCGAGGCACTTTTTCTAATCAAATAGCACTTATTGATACGTTGTTATAGAAAAACTGGCCCTCAATAGAC
>CAZYQR010000494.1:0-1767 GCA_964649755.1 uncultured Maribacter sp.
TTCCATAGAATAGGGTTCTTTATTAGTTGTGTAATTCCCGTTTTTTGATCAGTATGAATAGAGTCACATTTACCACTTAAATCGGTCTTAAAAAATTTGGCATTTTTGAAGGCTCTAAGTATTCTATGATCCGGTTTCCCAGTTAACATTAGCGTATCGCCATGCATATAAAGTGAATCTTGTTCCATGAGGGAAATGGAAACTGCTCGTTTTGTGGCAAAGACAGAATCTTTAGCCTTAAAAACCTCTGCATAATGCGCCCTGATTACCCCGTTATTGACTGTGTCTATGACTTTTATATTATTAGTTGCAGAGGCAAACTCCCTCACCTTATTAAAATAAACACTATCCCCTTTAATTATTCGATCGTTATAATCGATTCTAGTGTTTTTAATAAAGTAGCCACTTTCTACTTTGGTGTCATAAAAACCTCTCTCACAGTATATTTTATAGGTATTACCTGTAATTGTCGAAGGGCCATATAGATAGGCATTCTTGGAAGTTTCATAATAATCCAGTTGTTCAGAATCCAAGATATAATCCGGGTTTTTCAAATGAACACTATCCAAGAATTGAAGTTTTTTTGTCTCCAGGAAATACCGGCCAATCTCACTGGTCAATGTGTTTACAGAATCGACTACAGTGCCGAAATCCTGATAATAGGCCTGCTGTTGCTCTCTATTGAAGCGCAAAGTATCTGTAGTCAGGGTCATTTCGGATTTACTCGTAAGCACAACATTTTCCCAGGCCTTGGCTAGATTTTCATTGCCATTATAATCAATCTTTCCACTGGTCATCTGAATGGAATCACCCTGTTGTAAAAGAATATTACCAACTGCCTTTAATTTATTTTCTTTTTGGTAGTATATAGCTATATCACAGAATAGATCAGCCCCTTCATGTTCAAACTGTATTTGCTTATCATCCTTACTAAATATTGAGGCACCGGGGAATTGTTTCTCGTCCTTAGTGAAATTTGCCCCGTAAACAATATTGATTTGTTTTACTTCTTTTTCGGGCGGTTCTTGGGAGAATATTGGTATTGATACCAAGAAAACCAGTATGTAAATGATTTTACCGTACAACGTATAGGATTTTGCCCAAAAATAAGATTTTTTAAAGGAGCTAAACAATGATTAGGATAGTTTTAGGAATTGTTAATTCATCATCTCGGCAACGATTGGTTTAAGTCCACTAAAAAAGAATTCCACAGCGATTACCATAACAATCAGCCCCATTAAGCGCATCATAACATTATTGCCCGTTTCACCGAGGACTTTTATTATTTTAGAAGAACTGAATAAGATAAGATAAGTCAATAACATTACGATAAAAACAGAAGCTACTAATACCACTTTCTTTTCAATAGAATCAGCATCTTCCATCATTACTATGGAATTCGTCAATGCTCCTGGACCGCATATCATAGGAATGGCCAATGGCGTTATTGAGATATCGTTGACATAAGACTTTACTTCCGATTCCTTGACTTTTACTTTCCCTAATCTCGCTTGAAGCATATCCATACCCATTAAAAAAAAGATGACCCCGCCCACTATCCTAAAACTGTGTACTGATATGCCGAAAAAGTTGAATAGCAGCTGTCCTGAGAATGCAAATATGACAATGGTTATAAAGGCTGCAATAGATGCCTTTTTAGCCGTATGGTTTCTATGCTGTTTGTCCAAATCGGCCGTCATGGTCATAAAAATGGGCATTGTACCCAGGGGGTTTATCAGCGTAAAAAAAGATGTAAATGATAATAGT
>CAZYQR010000495.1:0-1755 GCA_964649755.1 uncultured Maribacter sp.
AAATAGAACCCCATTATGGGAAAGTGAAATTTCTCCGGGTTGTGGGTACGAACCGCCTCCGACCAAGGCGACATCTGAAATGGTATGGTGAGGACTTCTAAAGGGTCGCTGACTCATAAGCCCCATATTCTTTGTTTTACCTACAACAGAGTGAATTTTAGTGGTTTCCAAGGCTTCCTGTAAGGTCATTGGTGGTAAAATAGAAGGCAAGCGTTTGGCGAGCATAGTTTTACCAGCTCCTGGAGGGCCTATTAAAATAATATTATGTCCACCTGCAGCGGCAATTTCCATGCAACGTTTAATACTTTCCTGTCCTTTTACATCTGAAAAATCAAACTCAGGAAAGTCAAGGTTTTTATAAAACTCTGCCCTGGTGTCAATTATGGTTTGCTCTAAAGGTTTACCCACATCAAAAAACTCAATTACTTCTTTGATATTCTCAACGCCATATACTTTTAAATCGGATACTATAGCAGCTTCTTTGGCATTATCAATTGGTAATATAAAACCGGTAAAGCCTTCTTCCCTAGCTTTTATTGCTATGGGCAAGGCACCCTTTATAGGTTGTAGGCTCCCATCTAACGAAAGCTCCCCCATGATAATATACTTTTCTAAATTTTCAGATTTTATTTGACCAGATGCAGTCAATATTCCCAAGGCCAAAGTTAAATCATAAGCCGAGCCTTCTTTTCGAAGATCTGCCGGAGCCATATTAATGGTGATTTTCTTTCCTGGAATTTTATATCCGTTGTTCAATAAGGCAGCAGCTATACGGTAATTGCTCTCTTTTATAGCGTTATCAGGGAGACCCACTAAATGATACCCAACCCCTTTGTCAATATTTACTTCGACCGTAATCGTAGTTGCTTCCACTCCAAAAACGGCACTTCCAAAAACCTTTGTAAGCATATATTATAAAACTAATAAATCAAAATGTTTATTCCTACTCAACTACAAATGTCTCTCGACTAGAAATTGGTTTACCATAGGTAGTAAATCCTTCTAATACAATTTCATATTCACCGGGAACGTCAGATGTGTAAAACTCAAAAGATTCCTCACTATTTTCAATGGAGAATTGTGGTTCCCAAAACAATTGATACCTAAAGTCAGGTATTCGGTTGTATTTTGAGATTACCCCTTGGTCATATTGCTGCCTATAGTAATTCTTGCTTGCAGCTGGAAATGATAAGGGAATATTCGCGATTTTACGTTCTGGAACTGATTCTAAAAAATTACCATCGATTGTTTTTATTACAACCATCCCATGATATTTCTTCGAACCCATTACCAATGGATCTCTTAATATGCTCAGTTTTTCAATATTATTTGCATTATAGTCCAATAGTTCGTCATGATTTGAAATAAAAACGCCGTCTACCAATACCAATGGTGGGTCTGCTGCATATTCATTGTCATAAGTTTCCAAGTCTTCTCTCACCCAAAAGGTGTATTTGCCATCATCAAGTTTCTTAACCCAAACATTTGCAACGATTTCAACCAAGGTCTCACGAAGCGTTTTAAATCGTGTATACTCATCAAGAATAAATACTTCGGGAGTGCCCCCATCAAATGGGTCTTTTTTATCGATTGAAAGTATTGAATCAGGCTTTACGCCGTAAAAAGCATTTTCAATTTGATTATGAACGCTTCTTTGAAGTATATGCTTTTGAATTTCTTGGCTAATAGATACTCTTGCGAATTTTATTTCATCGTAATCAATAGATGTTGTATTCGAAAACTGAATGTTATATG
>CAZYQR010000496.1:0-1751 GCA_964649755.1 uncultured Maribacter sp.
ACCAATCGCCGATCGATAGAGCTGGACTCTCAATAAGTCATCTTTCACGCGTCCAAGGGAGTTGTATAAGGCGCTAATGTAGAGGTGTTACAATTAACGAAGTATTCCATAGTATTTTTAGGCTTTAAGAACGTTCATGTGCGTAGGGGGCAAATTCTTAACGTCTAATCAAATTAGATATTATATATATCCAATTATTTTCGTTGTTATGCCTCCCAATTTACGTTGATATGTTGAAATGGGACGGTTAAGCGCATATTTTTTCGATGAAATGCAGGTTTTTGAGTAAATTGATAAATAAAGTATGGGAAAACACAACGAATTTGGTAAGGAAGGAGAGCAAATTGCAGTCGATTTTTTGATTAATAAAGGATATACGATCAAGTATAGGAATTATCGGTACTTAAAAGCTGAAATAGATATTATTGCCAGGAAAGAAGATATCCTTGCTATAATAGAGGTGCGATCAAGAAGTTCGGACTTTATCGAAAACATTGCAGAAACCATTACAAAGAAGAAAATTGGTTTACTTGTTCTAGGAGCTGACCACTATGTAACTGAACATGATCTTGATGTCGAGGTACGTTTTGATGTCATTACCATTCTTAAGAATAAGAGAGTTTTTGAAATTGAACATTTGGAAAGCGCATTCTATCACTTTTAGCCTTATAATTCCACAATTTGTTTTATTTATAACAATATTTTATTTTTGTAGACAATTAAGCAATTATGAAAACAATATCATCAGTAGTTGAACAGTATATCAAGAAGAAACCCTTTCTTCAAAGTGCCCTGGCTCAGGGTATCATCAACCTAACTTCACTCTCTAGAATTGTTAAGCCTGAAATTGAAGAGCAATTAGGAAAAGACATTCGCAATGGGGCAATTGTAATGGCCTTAAAGCGATTATCAGATGATCTTGAATTCAGGGCAACTCATAAGATTATAAAGGTTTTAAAGAACATTGGGGAAATTACGGTACGCTCTTCCTTAACTGATTATACTTTTTTAGCATCGGATACCATTCTTTCACAACAGGCAAGACTTTTGGAAGAAATAAATACCAACCAAGATGTATTTTATACTTCATCGAGAGGTGTAAATGAAATTAATATTGTCATTAGTAAAATAATGGATAGTACTGTTGATAGCTTATTCAAAGCTGAAAGGTGCACTCAAAAGGCAGATAACCTTTCTTCAATTACAGTAAAACTTCCAGCGGAAAACGTATCGGTTCCCGGTATTTATTATTTTATTTTCCAGAGATTGGCTTGGGAGGGAATAGTTCTTTACGAAGTTATATCAACTACCAATGAGTTCACTATAATCGTAAATGACGATCAGGTTGATATTGCCTTTAAAACCATAAAGGATTTAAAAACTTTATAAAAACAATTATTGGTTTTCTAAAAATTCAACAATTTCCTTATCGTTCTCGGGTTTGGCTATAATTTTTTTATCCTTATCCAATATAAAATATGTTGGTGTTTGATCAATACCATATAGATCAGCATATTCACTATCCCATTTGCCCAATGCAATGGCATGCTCAAAATGAGGTATTCTTGCCGATTCTTGTTTCCAAGTGATATCATCATCTTCAAGTCCAACTGCTACAACTTTTACATTTTCATTATTTTTTAGTTCATTGTGTAGTGCAGGCAATTCACGTAAACAATGACTACAGGTACTACTCCAAAAGATAAGCACATAATTTTCGACCCCCTCAAGCATGCTTAATTCATGCTCGT
>CAZYQR010000497.1:0-1743 GCA_964649755.1 uncultured Maribacter sp.
ATTTGCAGGAAAGAAACACATAAAAAAGGAGATCAGCGCCAACAAATAATAATGGTTGTTGTATGACGCTTTTTGCATTAAATAAACTGCAAACCACATGACAGTGAAAGTGATGATGCTGAAACGGTATTTGAAGCCGAAGGCAATGAATAGGCCTAAGGTTCCCATAATGAAAAAGTAAAAATACATACCATTGCCTGGCAAAGGTTGTAACCACTCAAAACCAATGAAGTTAAAAGTGAATTTCGGATTTACTAAGGTTTCTTTAACCCATCCCGTGGCAATCGCCCCATAGCTTTCCAAAGCAATTAAAATTCCCAAGAACACCCTAAAAATCAATAATTGGGAGTTGTCAACCTTAGTAAAAAGTAAACGGTTAAGCATCTATTGGTTCAGTATTGCAAGTGATGTCTCTTTGTCTTTTGTCAATTGATTTTTTAAGGCTTCTACTGATTCGAACTTATGTTCATCACGAATGCGAGCCAATATATCAATCTGTAATTTTTGGTCATACAAATCCTGATCAAAATCAAAAAAATGGATTTCAATACTTTGCTGCCTACCTGTAGGCAGGTTTTCAGTGCCAGAAACCGTTGGGTTATAACCAATATTCATCATTCCGAAGACTAGTGTTCCGTCTATTTCGGACTGAACAACATAGACTCCGTTTTTTGGTATTAGTTTATAAGATTCTTCTATGTGAAGATTCGCCGTGGGGAAATATATTTGACGACCCAAACCCCTTCCCTTTTTTACGGTACCGGTCAGCATGTAAGGATAACCTAAATATTTGTTGGCAATTTCCATTTGGCCCTCTTCCAATGCTTTTCGAATCTTTGTAGAGCTTACTGATACGTCGTCAATTTCCTGCGCAGGTATTTCTTCCACTTCAAATTCCAGCGTATTGCCAAAGGCCATTAAATCTGTAATATTGGCATCTCTGTTTCTGCCAAATCTATGGTCATAACCAATAATGATCTTTTTGGTTTTTAATGAATTCACTAAAATATCGCGAACAAATTCAGTTGCTGATAAACGGGAAAATTCTTTGGTAAAAGGGTGGATGATGAGATAATCAAGGCCCAATTCATCCAATATCTTAACCTTTTCAGCTACGGTATTCAGCAACTTAATATCGTTGTCTTTTTGTAAAACCATTCTAGGGTGGGGGAAGAAAGTAAGGACCGTCGATTTCAAATGCCGGGACCTGGCATTTTTTATAAGTTTTTTTAAGATTTTCCTGTGCCCAATATGAACTCCGTCAAAAGTGCCAATGGTAATGACCGTAGGGTGTTCTTTGTCGTATTTGGCGATGCTTTGGACTGTTACCACGTAAAATAAGAAATAAAAATACTTATATTTGAAATTGAGCTAAAAACTCCTTAATGGTTTCAAAATTACGTCTTGTTTTATCAATATCCATATTATTTCTTTCCTATTACGGATTCGCACAACGCGATTATTGGAAGCAAGAAGTTGTACAAGGCAATTTAAAAAAATCAATTTCAAATCGTTTTGAAGTACAAAAGGGAACGGTTTTTTCTTTTGAAGAGGATGTTTTTAAAAACAAGCTGAGAAATGCAGGGTTTTCCAAAAACAAATATACCATAGTTCAATTTCCAAACGAGAGAGGAGAGTTGAAAAGTTTTACTGTTAAGGAAACACCTGTTTTATCTAAAGAATTAGCAGCAAAATACCCTAATATAAAATCATATTCAGGGTATAGTTTAAAGAATAGAAAAG
>CAZYQR010000498.1:0-1741 GCA_964649755.1 uncultured Maribacter sp.
GTGAGGACACAGCAAACTGCCTTATGGCGGATCGCTCCGGCAAACCGGTTTCATGTCGGCGCGAACTAACTGCCAGAGGCACTAGGGCACAAATTTGTATATTACGGGATCATCACCGACCTGAACCCAGTGCTATCGCTTCAAGACGCCGCTCTTTAGCCAGTTGTTGCCGGTGTCATATACTTAGCAGAGTCTCCAAACCGCTCGGAGCTTTCTTTGAATTCCAATTTGGAAATTGCGCTCAGATGCACTTCGTCTGGGCCATCGGCATAGCGCAGCGCCCGCGCAAATGTGTATATCTCGGCCAGTGGCGTATCCGGGCTCATTCCCATTGCTCCAAATGTCTGCATAGCCCGATCAGTCACACGGCACAGCATGGACGGCACCAATGCCTTGATCATCGCAATCTCTTTTCGGGCACCTTTGACGCCGACAGTGTCAATCATCCATGCAGCTTTCAGCACCAGCAAACGGGCCTGTTCGATTTCAATGCGCGAATGGGCCACCCAATCGCCGATATTTGCACGCTCACTCAAATATGATCCAAATGTCTTTCGCTCCCGCGCACGGTCGCACATCAGCTCCAAGGCCAGTTCGGCCTGCCCGATGGACCGCATGCAGTGGTGGATACGCCCTGGCCCCAGACGAGCTTGCGCCATCTTGAAGCCTTCTCCCTCGGCACCCAACAGGTTATCAGCAGGCACCTTCACATTACGGAACAGTATTTCACAATGCCCCTCGGGCGTATGATGGTTGAGTACTGGAATGTTACGCTTGATCTCCACACCGACTGTATCCATGGGCACAAGGATCATGCTCTGCTGATGGTGTCGCGGGGCGTCGGGATCTGTTTTACCCATAACAATCAAAAGCTTGCAATCCGGATGTGCTGCGTTTGTGATGAACCACTTGCGCCCACTGATCGTATAGCCGTTGCCATCCTTCTTGATCGAGGTCTGGATATTGGTCGCATCCGATGAAGGCACATCAGGCTCTGACATGGCAAAGGCAGAGCGTATCTCCCCCTCTAACAGCGGCATCAGCCAGTCCTCGCGTTGCTGCGACGAGGCGAACATGTGCAACAGTTCCATGTTGCCCGTGTCCGGCGCACTGCAATTAAAGACTTCGGATGCCCATGGAATCCGCCCCATTACTTCTGCAAGAGGGGCGTAATCTAGTGTCCCCAAACCATGCCCCGGCTCGTCCGGCTTGAGAGCAGGCAGGAACAGGTTCCAAAGCCCTTCCGATTTCGCAAGGGCTTTGAGGTCTGACATAAAGGACACCGGGAAACTCCCCGATGCGACCTCGCTTTGCCACGCAATATTGCGCGGGACAATGTACAAATCCATAAAATCGGAAACGCGCCGACGGTACTCTTCGCAAAGAACGGAATGTGAGAATTCGATTGGATTGCTCCCGTTTAGATTTGGCTAAAATCATACCAGTTGAACCGCAAGGCCCAAACTTTGCTCCCGACCTTCGAGCAAAATCTGACGGGTACTAGCATGTTCCTTCAAATACTAACGTGTCCCGATCGGCCCTTCCTTGCGTTAAAACAAACATTTCGTAAATTTTCATACTATCTAACGGAGTTGATGCGCGCTTCTTGAGGCGCCGCAGAGCCCAACCCGGAAGTCACGAGTTCTTTTTGCGATGGCAGCAAAGGTTTCGCTGCTATCGCAAAAGCTTAAATACAGTTGAGTGGCGGGCGAAGCAGTCTCATTATTGGTGCCTCAATGAG
>CAZYQR010000499.1:0-1736 GCA_964649755.1 uncultured Maribacter sp.
TTTGTATGCCATAGAACATACCAGAATCCATATTACTCTTTACCTTTAAAATAGCATTGACATAATCTGAATTTCCTAAAACCATACCTACGCGCCAGCCAGCCATATTAAAAGTTTTACTCAATGAATTTAATTCCAAAGCAACTTCTTTTGCTCCTGGAATACTCAAAACACTTAAAGGATCATTGCTTAAAACAAAACTATATGGATTGTCATTGACCAATAATATACTGTTCTTTTTGGCAAACTGAATCAATTTAAATAATTGCTCACGGTTGGCTGTCGCACCCGTTGGCATATGCGGATAGCTTACCCACATAAGTTTTACCCTGGATAAATCTTGTTGCTGCAAAGCATCAAGGTCTGGAAACCAAGCATTTTTAGCATATAAATCGTACAGTTTTGGTACTCCACCCATTAATTTAGTAACAGAAATATATGTTGGATATCCCGGATTTGGTATCAAAACTTCATCACCCTCATTCAAAAAGGCCATGCTTATATGCATGATACCCTCTTTGGAACCCATTAAAGGTAAAATCTCAGTACTTGGATCTGCAGTTACATTGAACTTAGTTTTATAGAAGTCCGCAATTGCCTCTCGTAATTCTGGCAATCCTTGATAACTTTGATATTGGTGCGCTCCAGCTTCCGTTATTGAATTTTGAATAGATCTTAAAACCTCCTCCGATGGAGCCAAATCTGGACTACCGATACCCATATTAATAATGGGTTTACCTTCAGCAATAAGTCCTCGAACCTCTCGCAGTTTTTTTGAGAAGTAATATTCTTCAACTGTTTTTAATCTCTCTGCAGTACGAATCATATTCTGGCATTTTTATATTCCCCCAAGACCCTAAAGTCTTCAGACATTATTTCCAAAAGCGATTTAGCCTTGGCAAAATTATCATATTCATCAAAAGTAACATCAACAAAGAAGGCATATTTCCATGGGGTTTCTATTATGGGCAATGACTGTATTTTAGTCAAATTCAAATTACAGTCACTCATAACATTCAAAACCGTCGCCAAGCTACCTCTCTTATGATCGGTAACAAATCGTAAAGACGCTTTATTAATCTCATTTCTAGGTAATTCTTTATTCTTAGTCTTAACAATGATAAATCTTGTGGAATTGTTCTTTATAGTCTGAATTTCAGGCACAATTACATCCAATTCATACAAGTCGGCAGCCACTATTGGTGCAATTGCGGCTATGCCTTTTAATTGGTTGTCATGAATTCGTTTGGCAGTCTCTGCAGTATCTACATCCTCAACCATTTTTATTTGGGGTTTTGTCTTTAGAAACTCCCTGCATTGCAAAAGTGCCATAGGGTGTGAGCGCACCTCAACAATATCATCTATCGTCTGACCATTTAGTCCCATTAAATTATGATGTATGTTCAAATAGTGCTCTCCGATTATATGTAAATTCTTATCATAAATAAGCGCATAATTAGGAATTATAGATCCTGCAATTGAATTCTCAATGGCCATAACCCCTTTATCGGCAGTTGAATCAAGTAACTGGTCAACCAACTCATGAAAAGACATGCACTCTACCAAGTCAACATTTTCGCTGAAATATTCCCTAGCTACCTGGTGGTGGTTTGAACCCTTGATTCCCTGAATGGCTATTTTTAAATTCATTTTTAAATCATTACTGATTAAGTTACATTAATTCTCATAACAAAAAATTTCCAATGTCATCTTTAGAAAACAAAGCGATAGGTGGA
>CAZYQR010000500.1:0-1716 GCA_964649755.1 uncultured Maribacter sp.
TACAGACCAATTTAAATGTAGATAAATTGTCAGAAGGCGTTCGCTTTTGGTTCAATTTTAAATAGAGTTCAGTAAATTTGAAGTACTAAATACTTCAAAAATGAAAATCACTTTTCTTGGTCATGCTTCACTCTTAATAGAAGCCAAAAATTCATCGATTTTAGTTGATCCATTTATTTCAGGGAACGAAAAGGCCTCTGGAAAAATCAATATTCAGGATTTAAATCCCGATTATATCCTTGTTACACATGCACATCAGGACCATGTCTTGGATGTTGAAGCTATAGCCAAGTCCTCTGGGGCTGTTATTATTAGTAATTATGAAATAGCCATGAATTATGAAGCTAAAGACTTAAAGGCACACCCTATGAACCACGGCGGTAATTGGAAATTTGATTTTGGAAACCTGAAATATGTGAATGCCATCCATACGTCATCATTTGCCGATGGCACCTATGGGGGTGCACCGGGAGGGTTTGTTCTTTCAACGGAAGACAAGCACATCTACATTGCTGGAGACACAGCTTTGACTATGGATATGAAACTCATACCAATTTCTACCAGTTTAAATCTTGCAATTTTACCGATAGGGGATAATTTCACTATGGGAATCGATGATGCTGTTCTTGCTTCAAACTTTGTTGAATGCGATACCATTCTCGGTTACCATTATGACACTTTTGGATATATTGAGATTGACCACGATTTGGCCATTGAAAAGTTTAAAAGTGCTGGCAAGAAATTACATTTATTGGATATAGGCGCTTCAATGACTATCTAACTTGACTGCGTAAAACAACTTTGTGAAGAAGTTTTGGAAAAAATCGTTTTAGATAAATTCCTTTTACTTCTCCTTTACCTATATAGGCTTCGAATTTTTTTCGTTCTATGGCCCGGATCATTTTATCGGAGAAAACACTTACAGATAAGCCATTTTGGGTGGCTATATCATCTTCATCCTGAAGGCTTCCGTCTGCAGTCAAAGCATTTTTTGCCACATTGGTCTGAACGAATCCAGGACAGATAAGGGTAACATCTATACCGTCTTTTTCGTGTTCCATCCGTAAAACATCAAAAAATCCATGCAGGGCATGTTTTGCCCCACAATACCCTGAACGATATGGCGAACCGAATTTTCCCATTAAACTGGTAACGGTGACAAAATGGCCTTTATTCTTAATAAAATAGGGTAGGAGCGCCTTGGTCAAAGCCACAGTCCCTAGATAATTGATGTCCATCAACTTTTTATAAACCTCAAACTCCGTGTCAACAATCAAGGAACGCTGGCTAACACCAGCATTATTGATTAGAATATCCAAGCCATCATTAAAAGCTAAGGCTTCTTCAACCTTTTGGTTCATATTATTGAAATCAGTTAAATCCAATGGTAATACCTCAATATTATTTTTATGGGTACACTTATCCTTTACTTTTTTAAGGGCAGCTTCATCCCTTGACGAAAGAATCAACTTGCAGTTTTTTTTATCCAGCGCATGCGCTAATGCTTCGCCAATTCCTGATGAAGCACCCGTAATCCATACTACTTTACCTGCTATCCTTTGCATTTCTTTAGTTTTTAGACCTAAAATATAGTTAATTTTGGCAGCAACGAATGAAGGCCACAATTAAAAAATACAACTTAGACTTTAAAAGACCTAGTGGTACTTCAAGGGGGGTACTCACCAAAAAGAAAACTTGGTTCTTGATTCTAGAAAA
>CAZYQR010000501.1:0-1699 GCA_964649755.1 uncultured Maribacter sp.
TTTTTAACTTTTTGATTATTCCTTTTTGCTATAAATAGCACAGGTTTTAGTGTTTTGATTTGTTTTATTATTAATTAAAAAAAATTAAAATCATGGGTAATCAAAAATTTTCTACAAATGCATTGCATGCTGGGCATGACACTACAGTAAACGGAGGTACCCGGGCAGTACCAATATATCAGAGTACGGCTTTTGTTTTTAATGATTCCGACCATGCAGCCAACCTTTTTTCCTTGGCAGAAACTGGAAATATCTATACAAGGATAAATAACCCTACCAATGATATTTTGGAGCAACGCTTGGCAACCTTGGAAGGTGGTATTGCTTCTGTAGTTACGGCTTCCGGAACTGCGGCTATTTCAACTACATTACTTGTGTTGCTAAAATCAGGAGATCATATTGTTGCCTCGAACAGTCTTTACGGAGGTACCTATAATTTGCTGAATGTTACTTTACCAAGGTTGGGCATCACAACTACTTTTGTGGATCCCGCAAACCCAAATAATTTTGGAAAAGCGGTTCAGGATAATACAAAAGCCATTTTTGTGGAATCTTTGGGTAATCCTAAACTGGATGTATTGGATTTAAAAGCCATTTCTGCAGAAGCCAAGGCGGCTAAAGTTCCATTTATTGTTGATAATACAGTTGCCACTCCTGCCTTGTTAAATCCAATTGAGCATGGAGCGAACATTGTAATTCACTCTTTGACCAAATACATCAACGGAAATGGTACAGCTTTAGGCGGAGCCATAATTGATGCAGGTACTTTTGACTATGGTAATGGGAATTTCCCAGAATTCACGGAACCCTCGGCAGGTTATCATGGATTGGTGTATCATGAGGCTTTGGGGCCAGCAGCTTTTATTGCCAAAGCACGAATTGAAGGTTTACGCGATCATGGTGCCGCTTTAAGTCCGTTTAATGCCTTTCAGATTATTCAAGGATTAGAGACTTTGGAAATACGTATTAAAAAACATAGTGAAAATGCCTTAGCCCTAGCGCAATGGTTAGAAAATCGGGATGAGGTAACTTGGGTTAATTATCCTGGTCTAAAGTCAAGTACATATTTTACACAAGCTGAGGCTTATTTACCTAAAGGACAAAGTGGAATCGTTACTTTTGGTGTAAAGGGGGGCTTTGATTCTGCTAAGAAAATGGCCGATGAAACCAAGTTGTTCTCTTTATTGGCAAACATAGGGGATACAAAATCTTTGATAATCCACCCAGCGAGCACAACACATCAACAATTGGATGAGGCTGCACAAGAAGCAACAGGTGTAACAAAAGACTTGATTAGATTATCGGTTGGATTAGAGAATATTGATGATTTACAAGCTGATTTAGAACAAGCCTTTGCTACGATTGACAAGTCGGTTTTAGCATAATTCCCTTAGGTATACTTGCAAAGGGAAACATTAAAATTAAACAGCACAATATAATGCTACATCAATTAGAAATAAACAATTATACATCCCTTAGTGGGGTTTCCCAGGATATTTCACTGTCCTATCAATTATTTGGGAAGCCACTTCATGAGGCGCCCATTGTATTGGTTAATCATGCCTTGACCGGAAATTCAAATGTTACAGGTGAAGACGGCTGGTGGTCAGCACTCATTGGCGAGGGAAAATGTATTGATACCAACAAGTACACTATTATGGCCTTCAATATACCTGGGAATGGATATGATAGTTTTGTA
>CAZYQR010000502.1:0-1698 GCA_964649755.1 uncultured Maribacter sp.
TATTAGAGTAGAAAAAGTAAAAAAATAGCTTTCTTACCATAGGGTAAATTTTTCTAGAATTACTCATTATACATTTGTATCAAATAAATCGATACAGATATGAAAGCATTACAAATAGTAAAATACGGTGAGATTAAAGACTCTTTGGGCTTTAACGAAATAAGTAAACCGACAGTTCAAGCAAATGATGTACTTATTGAAGTCAAAGCTGCTGCGATTAACCCTATTGACAAAAGTATTATCCTCGGAAATCTACAGGGCTTGCTCCCAATACCATTGCCTAGTACTTCTGCTTATGACGTAAGTGGAATTGTTGTAGAAAAAGGAAATGAAGTTAGCAATTTTGAAGTTGGTGACATGGTGTATTCAAGAGTTCCTCAGGAGCAAATGGGAACATTAGCCGAATTCGTTGCAGTAACTAGTGACGCTGTTTCAAAAAAACCTGGGAATATTTCATTCGAAGAAGCAGCAAGTTTACCGTTAGCAGGACTTACAGCTTTACAATCTTTGGAATACGCAGGTATAAAAGAGAATGACAAAGTTCTTATTCATGCAGGTTCTGGAGGTGTTGGAAGTTTCGCTATTCAGTATGCCAAAGCAAAAGGGGCTTATGTTTATACTACTACCAGTACAAGCAATGTAGAATGGGTGAAAGAGCTGGGCGCAGACAGAGTAATTGATTACAAAACGGAAGATTATAAAAGCATAGTCAAAGATGTAGATATAGTATTTGATACACTTGGTCAAAACTATTCTATCGAATCTTTTGAAGTTGTAAAACAAGGAGGAATAGTAGTTAGTGTTGTAGGTCCTTTGGATGAAGCAAGCGCTAAGATGTTTGGGATGGCTGACTATAAATTACCTGAAGAATTAGCTAAAGCAAGTAGTGATAAGGACGCTGTTTACAAATTCATTTTTATGCACCCAAATGGTGCACATTTAAATGAAATTAAATCCATGATTGAAGATGAAAAGATTAAACCAATCATTGACAAAGTGTACCCATTCTCCGAGAGCATTGAAGCATTCACTCATCTTGCTTCAGGAAGAGCAAAAGGAAAAATTGTAGTAAAAATCAATTAATTATTATTCTAATAAAAATTAAAATCATGATAAAAAAAATATTCATCGGACTTATAAGTGTTATTGTACTTGCATTTATTGTAATCTATTTTATGGCTCAACCTACATTAGAAGATGATGGTTCGTATAGCCCTTCAAGTTTAGCATTGAATTTAGGAACTGTCTCTGTAACAGATTTTGAAGACATTCAATACACCAAATACCAAGGAGAGCGATCTAAGATTTTGGTGATTTTCACCGAGCACAAAAACTTGGAGATGAAAAATGGCAAAATGTTTTCTACAGGGAATCACCCAATAGAGGCATTGGTGCCAATGTTACATCTTAAAAATGCTGGGTTTAATTTCGAAATCGTAACTCCTACTGGTAAACCAGTAGTATTCGAAATGTGGGCTTTCCCTAATGAAGACGAGAATGTGAAAGCTATTTACAATGAGTACAAAGCGAATTTTGAGCACCCTAAAAAATTGACAGATTTTATCACTAATTCATTTGCAAATGATAGTTCTTATGCTGCTATATTTGTTCCAGGCGGACATGGAGCAATGATTGGTATTCCGGAAGATAAAAACGTAAGTAAGGTATTGAATTGGGCACATCAAAGTGATTTATTCA
>CAZYQR010000503.1:0-1696 GCA_964649755.1 uncultured Maribacter sp.
CGTCATTATCATGCCAATCTTTTGCAAAACTTTCAGGAACATTTAACGTTATGGTATTATCATTGAAATCTACCTGTAAATTTTCAATCTGTTTCTGTTTTACACCATAAACAAATGTTGTTGAATTAAACTGGGTAGTTTTTTCAATCCGTCCTTCTTTACAAAACTTTTTAACCTCTGTTGGTGTCAATCGATAGCGTACGGAATTTTCTTTTATCCTTATTTTCATGAAACTTTTTTAAAATAAACCGGTTTACAAAGAATGTGGTATTCAAAAATATAGCATTTTATTTAAAATATTTCTTGATATACCTCATTTCTTTTCAGGATAAGGGATGCTGGACAAATATTATTCCTAAGTAATTTCGAAGTATATGTACTCTATTAAAAACAAATGGCCATATATAACTTAACATTCAAGGTCTCGGCCTTTATTGTTCATTTCGCGCAAAGTAAGTACGAAACTTATTATTGGGCTGGGTTACCATACCATCTACACTTAAAAATATAGTTCCTAAATCAGTATTTAGGAACCCCTCTGCAGCTATCCACCCAGTAAACCCTTTAAATTTACCATATCCCTCTATTACTTCAAAAATCCCTGAAGTTGGCCCTTCTATACTCAAGTTTACAGCACCAAGAAACCTTAGGCCTTCTCCATTCTTGTTTCTAAGGGTCATATCCATAACAATCTCTACGGTCTGTGTTTCTGCATCCAAAGAACATTCCCGTACGGTCAATGAGCTTTTACTTCCATTCAGTTTTCCAAATTGAGAGGTGTTGCCAGTCAGTGTACTGAATTTAGGAACGGTAGCAAAGACAAACGAATCCGGAAACTCACATGTAATGGAATCTGAAGCAACAATCGGAGTAGAAATTAGATTGGCCTTAATAGGTAGTATTTCAATCATTTTTTCCGTATCGGTATTGGAATTAAGAGTTACAACATCTTGCGAATTTTTTTCCCTCTTGCATGCAACCAACACCAAGCATGTGATAATAGCAATCGCTGTTCGTTGAAATTCTTTCATGGCCTATGATTTTTAGTAAATAAATCCTTGATTATCAGCGTAATAATACCTTATCTAAAATACGTAGGATTTTTACCCCTATTTAACATGTAAATATCTACCATGAATATTTTTTAGAAAATGATCTAGGTCATGTAAACATTCATTTTTTATATGAATTTTTAAATATTTTGCCTCACATCCTTTTCCTTATTTAATAACCTAAGAAAAGATACATAACATTGTAAAAACCACTAAATTTATAGGAGCACTTGAACATATTTGAATTTCTCCTAAATACCGCCATAAAATGAAAAAGCATGTCCTTAAACTCCTATTGATTTTTTCAATTGTAGCCAGTTCATTATTTAGCCAAGAAACCAAGATGGATTGGGAAAATCCTGAAGTGTTTGGTATCAACAAACTGCAACCTCACGCCTATTTTATTCCCTTTCAAAATCAAGAAAATGCGCTTTCTTTTGACATTACAACGTCAGACAGGTATCAACTTTTAAATGGCTATTGGGATTTTAAATTCCTCAATAACCCAGATGATACTCCTGAAGGGTTCTATGCCTTGGAGTATGATATCAGCTCTTGGGATTCAATACCAGTACCCTCCAACTGGCAATTGGAAGGTCACGGAATGCCTATTTATGCCAATATCTCCATGCCTTTTGAAAGCA
>CAZYQR010000504.1:0-1658 GCA_964649755.1 uncultured Maribacter sp.
GGGTCTGTAGGTTTGGAAGGTCCTTCTGTGGCGACAGGAGCGGCCATAAGTTCCAATATTTCCAGGATGTTTCATATGAACCAATCAACCCGGAACCTTTTAATAGGGTGCGCAGCAGCTGGAGCTATGTCTTCTATATTCAAAGCGCCAATTGCTGCCATTATCTTTGCCATAGAGGTTATTAGTTTAGACCTTACCATTGCATCTATGCTGCCATTGTTGTTAGCTTCCCTTTCAGCAATAATTACTTCCTATTTTTTCTTTGGGAGCGATGTACTACTGCCATTCAAAATTGAGGACAGTTTTAAAATAGGTGATGTTCCTTTTTATATCATTCTCGGACTTTTTGCGGGTCTGACCTCAATTTATTTCACTGAGATATATGAACGGGTCCAAAATATTTTCGATAAAATAAACTCTCCGATCAAGCGATTGTTATTTGGTGGAATTGCCATTGGTCTATTGGTCTATTTGGTACCTCCTCTTTATGGTGAAGGTTTCGATGTAATCAATAATCTTCTCAAGGGCAATCCTGAAAAAGTATTGGAAAACAATATTTTCGCCCTTGATCTTTCCAATATTTGGGTCGTTATCGCTCTTCTTGCTGGGCTAGTGGTATTTAAAATCATTGCCAGTGCCATTACTTTTGGGGCAGGAGGAGTAGGTGGAATTTTCGCCCCTACTCTTTTTATGGGTAGTATAATGGGAAATTGTATAGCCAAGATCATTAACAATATTGGTTTGTTCCATCTTAAAGTATCTGAGAGTAATTTCACTTTGGTGGGCATGGCAGGATTAATGGCCGGTGTGTTGCATGCACCGCTAACAGCCATATTTTTAATTGCAGAGGTCACAGGTGGTTACGAGCTTTTTATTCCATTGATGATTACCGCCGTTATTTCATATTCAATAACAAAATACATAAAAACTCATTCCGTTTATACTATGGAACTAGGACGAAAAGGAGAATTGATCACACATGACAAAGACCATGCGGTACTCACTCTTATGGATATAGATAAGGTAATAGAGAACAATTTTGTGTCAATACACCCAAAGATGACATTGGGCGATATTGTTCATAAGGCAGTAGTGAAGTCGAGCCGGAACATCTTTCCTGTAATTAATGAAAAGGACGGGACCTTATTGGGTATAATTCTTTTGGATGATATTCGCTCTGTCATGTTCAATCAAGAGCTCTATGATAAAATCATTGCCAATGATGTTATGCATAGCCCCCCAGAAATTATTGAATTAGAAAAGGATAAAATGACTGACATTATGGACAAATTCCAAAATAGCGGCGCTTGGAACCTACCTGTCCTCAAAAATGGAAAGTATATTGGGTTCATAACCAAATCCAAGCTATTGACAGCCTACCGCAGAAAGTTGATTAATTTTACAAAATGAAATATATCATAAGTCTTATAGTTTTTGCGTCTTTTGGTGCAATTTTATATGGCTTCAGCATTCAGGAAGAAGAATTGTCATTAGCCCATAAATATATTGGTTTTGGCACCGCTGGTCTGTTCTTGCTGGCAATGCCTTTATTTCTATATAAAGAAAGTAAAGGGAAAAAGATGAACGACTATATGTTGTCAGAGGAAAACATACGAAAAATGCGAGGCAAAGAGCGTAAAAAGCCTGAAAATCAATGA
>CAZYQR010000505.1:0-1648 GCA_964649755.1 uncultured Maribacter sp.
TCTTCCGCTTCACACAGGCCGGTTCCGAAGTGTCCGCTCTGTTGGGTCGCATTCCTTCCGCTGTGGGCTACCAGCCGACATTGGCGACGGATATGGGCCAGATGCAGGAGCGTATTACGTCCACAAAGTCAGGCTCCATTACGTCCGTTCAGGCCGTATACGTTCCTGCGGATGACTTGACCGACCCTGCACCAGCGACATCGTTTGCGCACCTCGACGCGACAACGGTTCTGGACCGCTCGATCTCGGAAAAAGGTATCTACCCTGCGGTTGATCCGCTTGGTTCCACTTCGCGTCTTCTGGACCCACTCGTGATCGGTGAAGAGCACTACAAAGTGGCGACCGACGTTCAGCAGGTTCTGCAGCGTTACAAATCTTTGCAGGATATCATTGCGATCCTCGGCATGGACGAACTCTCGGAAGACGACAAGCTGGCCGTGGCCCGTGCGCGTAAGATCGAGCGTTTTCTGTCCCAGCCGTTTGACGTTGCAAAGGTATTTACCGGCGCAGAGGGCAAACAGGTGCCTTTGACAGAGACTGTTCAATCGTTCAAAGCAGTTGTTGCTGGTGAGTATGACCACCTTCCCGAAGGTGCGTTCTATATGGTAGGCGGCATCGAAGAAGTGAAGGCGAAAGCCGAGAAAATGGCGGCTGACGCCGCTTAAGGAGCGCTCAAGATGGCAGACACGATGCAATTCGATCTGGTGTCGCCCGAGCGGCGCCTTGCCTCGGCTCAAGTGGCCTCGGTGCAGATTCCCGGTGCGGATGGTGACATGACGGCAATGCCCGATCATGCCCCAACCATCACCACTCTGCGCCCCGGCCTTCTGACGGTGGACGGCCCTGACGGGCAGTCGCAATTTGTGGTTACCGGCGGTTTTGCCGAGATCACAGCGACAGGCGTTTCGGTTTTGGCCGAGCGCGCGTTGGCCAAGGAAGACATGACCCAAGAGACCATGGACGAGATCATGGAAGAAGCGCGCACCATGTATACCAAGGTGAAAGAAGCCTTCGAAAATGAACCTGGTCCGGTTGATGATGCAGCCAAGCTGCTGTCTGATATGGTTGCCATGGGTGATCACATGGGCCTTACCGCCAAAGAGTGATCCGATCCGATAAGATTATAAAAAGGCCCTGCCACTGTGCGGGGCCTTTTGCGTTTCCTTGCGTCGTCATTATGCCATAAAACGAGCTTAGCAGGGGCTGTTCAGCCGATAGCGGGAAGACCACAATGAAGAAGCTACGCAGTTTGATCGTCGGAATAGACAGCGGTGACGAAGTCCTGTTCAAGGACTTTGAGGACGGTGGCGAGATGTGGACAGGCCGTGGCCAGCGCGAGCGGCGGCGGCGGGTCAAATTCTCGGAAAAGTACCTGAGCGTGCCGAATGTGCAGCTATCTATCTCACTTTGGGACATAGATGCAGGCAGTGTGCTGCGCGCGGACGTGACAGCAGAGGATGTGACGGAGGAAGGATTCGATATGGTTTTCCGCACTTGGGGAGACACCAAGGTGGCCCGTATCCGCATTTCGTGGACTGCTTTGGGCGAGCTTGAGGATGCCGATGTCTGGGATGTTGGCTGACAACATTTGTGGCTATTGTAGGTGTGATCTCACCCTTTGGGGGAAAGATCAGATACGATTATTAGA
>CAZYQR010000506.1:0-1644 GCA_964649755.1 uncultured Maribacter sp.
TTCTTATTATCAATTACAATGAATGCACAAGCAGGAGGTTGGAACCCTGAACTAATCAGTGATTCTGAAGAAGCACTACAAGCAATGCTTGAAAAAACGCCAAAACTCGAATCTTTTTACAATGAATCTCATGGGTATGCCGTTTTCCCGAGAATTACAAAAGCAGGTATTGCATTTGGTGGTGCTTTTGGAAAAGGAGTAGTATTTAAAGACCATCAGGTACTTGGGTCTTCAAAATTAAAACAAGCATCAATTGGCTTACAATTTGGAGGACAACAATATTCTGAGGTCATTTTCTTTGAAAACAAGGATGCTTTCGAAAAGTTTACCAATGGAAAACTGAAATTTGATGGTCAAGCTTCTGCAGTCGTCTTAAAAGAAGGGGCTTCCATTGATTTGGCCTATCAAGATGGCGTAGCAGTTTTCACGCAAACTAAAGGCGGCATAATGTATGAAGCATCCATTGGTGGCCAGCACTTTAAGTACGAGTCCAATGCAAATTAATCTTTCAGAAATTAAGCAAATAAAAAGCAACTTTAACATTAGTACAAATCAACTCGAGCTTTTAAAGTTCGAGTTGATTAATGTATGTGCTTTTTTAATTCATTTATACAAACCGAAAAGCTTTCGCCAAACAAACGCTACTTTTAATATGCATCGCCTTAGATAGCAGCAGGCAAGTGTGAAATCTAAAAACTTTTAATAGCTAACACTTAAAAAAACAATTCAAGACAAACAATCAATTATTAAATAACAATTAAAAATACAGATTTAGGTTATGACTATAGAACGTAAAATTGCCAACTTTTTCAATCTTACCAATGAAAATTGGATGAGACATTCAAACCCATGGAGTGTTTGGACCAGATACTCTGTCCTGCCTATTATCGTTATGGCTTTTTGGTCAAGGTTATGGATTGGTTGGTGGTCTTTAGTCCCTGCTGTAATATCCATTTGCTGGATGTTTTTAAATCCTGTTTTTTTCAAAAAACCTAAATCCACAAAAAATTGGGCATCAAAGGCGGTTTTAGGTGAGCGTGTGTATCTCAATCGAGACAAAATTGACATTCCAGACATACATAAAACACCATTATTGCAACTACTGAATATAATTTCATCCGTAGGAATGGGACTGGCTATATGGGCTATAGCTTATTATTCCATTTGGGGAGCCGTTTTTGGAATTGCCTTGGCCTATTTAGGAAAAAGCTGGTATTTAGATCGTATGGTTTGGCTGTATGAAGATATGAAAAGTGAATACCAAGAATATGCAAAATGGGAATATTAAACAATACTAAATATTTAAATAATGAATACACCAAACGAAGTAGCCGATTATATTGATATTGATCAACTCAAACATTTGCAGGTTCAACATAATAATGGTGAATATATCGTGTCTTTGGTCGATTCAAAGGGATACGAAATCGTAAAAGGGTATGGTCATACAGTCATTGAAGCGATTAATGATTTGCATAGTTGTTTGGTATAAATACTTTTAAACAACTAGCGACAGAATTAGTCTAAAACTTAAAAAATCTATCAGTTTTTGAAATACTGTGAAAATCGTCCCATAAAAGACTTGGAAGAATTAGTCTGAATGCCAAAAATCCTTATTTTTATAAGCACTACAATTTTACCAAC
>CAZYQR010000507.1:0-1641 GCA_964649755.1 uncultured Maribacter sp.
AATTTGTACTCAATATGCACAAAAAGGGATGTTAAATATTTTTATTGCCGTTTTCTCTTTTGCATTAGCATTCGCTTTCCTTTCTGCGCCAACTGGAATAATGGCAGACATGAGCGATGCTGAAAGATTAATAGCTTCAGCCCCTGTTTCCTTATTTATAAGCTACCTTATATCAATAGCATTCTTCGGACTTTATCAAGCTATTTTTATGGCAAATGCAGGTGGAGCATGGGACAATGCTAAAAAAGTAATTGAAGTAGATATGCAAGAAAAAGGAACTGAATTACACGCGGCCTCTATAGTTGGTGATACTGTTGGAGATCCTTTTAAAGATACCTCTGGACCATCAATGAACATCTTAATTAAATTAACGTGTTTAATTGGTTTAGTAATTGCTCCAATTTTAGGAGGTCATACTTCTGAAACTGCAACAGCAAGTATTGAAGATGAAGTTTCAATTGAAATGACAGTCGAATCTAAAGACTTAGCAAAAGCAACAGTTAATTATTCAATTACCAAAGAAGGAAAAAAAGTATCTGAAGTGATTATATTTGAAGGTACTAAAGTAGAGGTGGAGAAAGAACTAAACGCTTTTGAAGCTACATTAAAAAATGAAGCTGGTGAAGTTGAAAAAGTAATTGAAAAAATAGATATTACTAAAGAATAAACTTTAGAATATATAAATAAAAAACCACGCTGTTAGCGTGGTTTTTTTATGAGTTAGTTTTAGTACTAAAACTATAGTTGAAGCGATAGATAAGACAACTGGTTTTCAATAAAAGAAATATCAACCCTCATAAATCTTTTTTATGAGGGTTGTTTATTTTGTGACTTTTCTTAAAATTGAGGTAGGAATTTAGCAACTATAACTGTTATATTCAAAAAGAGATTAACAATTCTGACTACAAAACTTAATTAAATCAACTCATTATGAAACACATTAAAAAGCGCCCCAATCTTATTTTAATGCTTCTATTTTCTTTAATTACGATAACATCTTGTGAAAAGGATGATGGTAATTCAGGTGGAGGTGAGCAACAAGAAAACATACCAGATACATTTTCCGAATATTTTGGTACTCAAATTTCAAGAAATTTCCTTGGTAATGTTATTGATACTAACAAAAACCCAATTGAAGGAGTTACTATTACCATTGGTAATGAAACCGCAACAACAGACAGTAATGGTGTATTTATTTTAAATAACGCTAATGTCAATGAACGTTTTGGATATATAAAAGCTGAGAAAGCAGGCTATATTCATGGATCACGCAGTGTTGTGCCTTCTAACGGAACAAATAAGCTGACTATAATGTTACTTGAAGCTACCGTTGTTGGAACCGTAAATAGTGGTTCAACTGAAACAGTTTCTATGGCGAATGGAAGTTCTGTAAGTTTTGATGGTAACTTTATTAAAGAAGATGGATCTGCATACTCTGGTTCTGTAGATGTGATTATGCATCATTTAGATCCTGCAGACGCTGATATGCCAATGCAAATGCCAGGAATGTTATATGCCGAAAATGAAGATGGTGCTGAGCGTATGCTGCAAACACTAGGCATGTTGGCTGTAGAATTAAGAGGTAACAATGGCGAAGATTTAAACTTAGCTACAGGCTCTACTTCTGAAATTAAAATACCA
>CAZYQR010000508.1:0-1637 GCA_964649755.1 uncultured Maribacter sp.
AAGATTTTAAAGAAGAACAACTAATTACATCTAAACGGAGTAGTATTTTTATTAAGGATTACAATGGACTAGTTAAAGTAGCAAATTTTATATAGGTCATACAGACATTGATAAATATCAATGTAAGTATCTGTATTAGTTTACGTTTAATGAATAAATTGGTCTCATATAAAAACACGTTTGGAATGCTTAAAGTTGTTTACCTATCCCTAATGCTATTAGTCGCAGTCACAGCAAATTCTCAAGAATGGATTACAGATGTTGAAAAAGCAAAAATTTCGGCTCAGAAAGAAAATAAAACGATTGTATTAGTTTTTCAAGGCTCAGATTGGTGTGCGCCTTGCATTAAATTAGATAGAGAAATCTGGAGTACAGATGAATTTAAAACATATGCAAAGGACCATTTTATTATGTTAAAGGCAGACTTTCCAAGACGGAAGAAGAATGCCTTGAATGAAGACCAGCAAAACCATAATAGGCAATTAGCAGAAACTTATAATAAGAATGGATACTTTCCGTATGTCGTTATGCTTGACGAAAATGGCAAAGTTCTAAGTGAAAATGGATATAAAAAGACCACGCCTAAAGCCTATATTGAATTATTAGAATCATACAAGAAATAGATATTTGAAAAAGATAATTGTATTTGGGTTAGTGCTTTTCTTAAGTTTTTCAGCGTCGTCGCAAGAAACATATAAGCGTGTCATAAAGCTTATGGGGAGTCGATTTGATATTACTGTGGTTGCTAAAGATTCAATAGAAGGGCATAAATATATTGATACTGCAGTATTTGAAATATCACGAATAGAAAAATTGATTTCTTCTTGGGATAAAAATTCTCAAACGTCAGAAATAAATAGAAATGCAGGCATACAATCAGTAAAAGTTGATAAAGAACTTTTTAATCTCATACAGCGTTCAATAGGTATTTCTAAACTTACAGATGGCGCCTTTGATATTTCATACGCTTCAATGGATAAGATTTGGAAGTTTGATGGTAGCATGAAACAAATGCCTTCTGACGAAGAAATAAAAGCTTCAGTTGAAAAGGTAGGCTATACAAACATTATTCTAGATGCTTCTAACAGTTCTGTCTTTCTAAAACGGAAAGGGATGAAAATAGGATTTGGAGCTATCGGTAAAGGCTATGCTGCAGATGAAGCTAAGGCCTTACTTATGGAAAAAGGCGTTGTTGCAGGTATTGTAAATGCTTCTGGTGATATGAATACCTGGGGAAAACAAACCAATGGAAGAGAGTGGCAAGTTGCTATAACCAATCCCTTAGATAAAACAAAAGCTTTTGGCCTTTTGCCGATTACAGAGGGTGCAGTTGTAACTTCTGGCAACTATGAAAAACAGGTGACCTTTGGCGGTGTAAGGTATTCTCATATTATTGATCCTAGAACGGGTTTTCCATCTACAGGTATTATTAGTGTCACTGTTTTTGCACCTAAAGCTGAACTCGCCGATGCGCTAGCCACTTCTGTTTTTGTTATGGGAAAAGAAGTCGGATTAAATAGAATCAATCAATTACCACAAATAGAATGTATTATTATCGATGAAAAGGGCAACCTTTTTATGTCTAACAATATAAAAATCAATTCAGATGATTAAAAAATTTATAATGTTAACAATGT
>CAZYQR010000509.1:0-1632 GCA_964649755.1 uncultured Maribacter sp.
TACCCTGTTGATCGAGGCTGATCACATCGACGGCGTAGGGCATGCGATTGTCGCTGCTTGCCTTGGTGCCAGTCTTGCGAATCGAAATTGTCAGGCTTTCGTCAGTTGTGAGTTTGTCGAGCGCTGTTTCAAGTCGACTTAGTGTGTGCCAGTTTCCGGACACCAGCATCAACACGGCGAACTCAGCACCCATGGTTGTCATGCGGCTTTCTTCAATATTTCCGCCGCACGCAAGAACCACTTTCGTGATGTCCTGAACCACGCCCGTTCGATCTGTTCCAATTGCTGATAAAACAATGAGTTGTGACATTTATTAAGAATTTACCTTATTCGTGAATTGAGTTTCTCTTGAGCGCCTTGCCAGCACCCGACATGAACAGTAACATCGCGCCCTTATTTGTGGCGAGGACAACTCGTGTTTAAAGGCTCTTTGGTCGCTTTGGTGACGCCGTTCGATCAGCATAACCGTGTTGATTATGCGGCGCTCGAGCGCCTGATCGAATTTCATGTCGCTGAGGGTAGCGACGGCTTGGTAATCGCCGGTACCACGGGCGAGGCGGCGACCCTGAGTCGTGACGAACATATTGAGCTGTTAAACCGAGCGGTTGAAATGACGGCGGGTCGATTGCCTGTGATCGCGGGCACGGGTTCGAATTCCACGGCGCAAACCAGCGATTTATCGCTGGCTGTTGCCAGCTCTGGCATCGATGCCTATTTGTTGGTGGTTCCCTATTACAACAAGCCTGTACAGGAAGGAATATATCAACACTTCGCGACCATCGCGGATTCCCTCAACAAGCCGGTCATTTTGTACAATGTCCCAGGCCGAACCGTTGCGGACATGTTGCCTGCAACGGTCGCGAGACTGGCCGCGCATGGCAATATCATGGGCATCAAGGAGGCGACGGGCGACATCGATCGTCTTCGCGCCATACAGGATCTGGTCGATGATGACTTCATGCTTTATAGCGGCGACGACTTTACGGTACTGCCATTTATTGCTCAGGGTGGTCACGGCGTCGTGACCGTAAGCGGCAATGTCGTACCCGCCGCGATGGCAAAACTTTGCGCGCTAGCGAGCGCCGGCGATTTACAAGCTGCGAAGTCGCTGGACGATACTTTACAGCCATTGAACTCGGCGCTGTTTATTGAATCCAATCCGATTCCGGTGAAGTGGGCGGTCAGTCAGATGGGCCTGATCGAGTCCCATATGCGTTTGCCGCTAACCGCTCATGAGGCGCAGTATCACGATGCAATGCGGGCAGCGTTGGCTACCGCCGGAGTTATCCTGGAGGATGCTGCGTGAATAACGTTATTAAACTTATATTGCTTGGGTCGCTTTTAGGCACGCTTGGTGCTTGCGGCGGCAGCAATGATATTACCTGTGATGATGTGCAGTATTACCAGCGCGCAGAAAAGGGCAAGCGAGTAGAGGCGCCAGAAGATCTGGACGACCTTGACCCGCTGCGGGAAATGGCACTGCCGGAAGCGTCGCCACGCCCGCCAAGGGAAGCAGGCTCGCCCTGTTTTGATCGCCCGCCTGGAATTAACCTGGAATCGTGATATAGACCAAAATTGGAGAGGTGGCTGAGTGGCTTAAGGCGCTCGCTTGGAAAGCGAGTGTACGTTTAT
>CAZYQR010000510.1:0-1629 GCA_964649755.1 uncultured Maribacter sp.
GAGATATCCCGTGCGCTACCCCCGTCCGCCAGCGCCAAAGAATAGAGCACAACATACTCCGGTCGCTTCAATCCATAGGCGTCCTGCACCCAAGTATAGAGCGGTGTGTTGTACAAAAGGGCGAGGTAGTTGATCCGGAACGTAAACGGGCAGGGATTGTCCCAAAGCTTCGCCTCGAGCATGTCGGGGCTGATTCCAGCCTGCGGTTTGCCGAATTCTTGATCACTTGATGTCTGCGGGCCTGACATAACCTTACCATTCTTGTGGGAAACCAAAGGGAGTTCCAAAATGAACTTGACTGATACAATATCTCCCCACATTCTGATAAAGCAAGTTCCAAATGGGACGCTAAATTTGCAAAAACAATAAAACGAGGGCTTTGGCTCTTGTTGAAAACTGGAAGGGAAAATCATGAAGTACCGGAAGTTCCTTGCACCTCTGGCGTTTACGCTGGGCCTGACGGCGGCGGGTGCCGCATCGGCGCAGACGTTGACGATGGGGGTGCGCGGCGGGCCTGAATCTATGGATCCGCATTTCTCCGCGCTTGGCTCTCATGCAGAAGCAGCCAAGCATATTTTTGACACGCTAGTCTGGTCTGGTGATGATCTCCAGATCGAGCCGGGCCTCGCGGTAAGCTGGGCGGTCATCGACGAAGACACATGGGAATTCAAGCTGCGAGAGGGTGTGAAATTTCACGATGGTTCCGACTTTGACGCGGAGGATGTGAAATTCTCGATCGAGCGTATTCCGGCGGTGACCGGCCCTACCACCACCGAGATTTACGTGCGCCGTGTGGCCAGTGTGGACATCATCGACCCCTATACACTGCACATCAATACGGACGGTCAGGCGGCTACACTGCCCAATGATTTCATCCGTCTGTTCATCGTATCCTCCGATGCCGCTGCCGACTTCTCTACGCTCGAGACAGCTGCCGAAGGGTTCAACTCCGGCGCGGCTGCCGTCGGGACAGGCCCCTATAAATACGTCAGCTGGACGCCAAGCGGCGATTTGGTGCTGGAGCGGTTTGACGACTATTGGCGCGGAATGGGGGCATGGGAGAATGTGATCCGCAAGGAAATCCCCAATGACAGCTCGCGTCTGGCGGCCCTCAAAGCGGGTCAGGTCGATGTGATCAACTATGTCTCCTCCGTGGACTATCTTGCACTTGAGCGGGACGCGGAAATTGATGCGATCAAAGGCGACAGCGTTTATATCATGAACCTCCAGCTCGACCAGCGCGAGGTGACGCCACTGGTACGGGCCAATGACGGCTCTGCGTTGCCGGACAACCCGTTGCGAGATCTTAAGGTCCGTCAAGCCATCGATATGGCCATTGACCGGGAGACGATGGTGGAAATCGTGCTGGAAGGTTTAGGCAAGCCTGCAAACCAGATGATGCCTCCTGGCTTCTTTGGCTCCAACGCAAACATTGAAATGCCTGCCTATGATCCGGACCAAGCCCGCGCATTACTGGCCGAGGCAGGTTATCCCGAGGGGTTTCAGATTGATCTGTTCTGTACCGGTGACCGTTTGTCGGGCGACGCGGCAATCTGTCAGGGCTTGGGTCAAATGCTGACGCAGGCAGGGATTACGACAAACGTGAACGCGATTTCGAAAACCGTCTAC
>CAZYQR010000511.1:0-1625 GCA_964649755.1 uncultured Maribacter sp.
ATTCTCCTCAAGCCATTGCCTGACCCTTTCATGTATTATTTAGTCCTCTAATCCCATTCCTTGGAGGATAGCCTGGAACCGTGGATTATCGTGAAGACTTCTGTAATTGAAATTGAAACTAATCCAAGGACTCAATGCATGTAACTGAAAAGCCTTTTCAAGCCAGGGCAGTGCCTCTTCATACCTTCCCAACATGGCGAGGTCGTTTGCAATACCATAAGCAAATTTCGGATGTTCTTCTGCAAGGACAATATCAATTTCAACTGTCCATTCCAGAACTGCCTTCAAACCGGATTTGCTAAAGATACTATCTGCAGTCTCCCGATTGTAAAGAGTTGATGGTTGGATCCATCTCTCAAGTGCTTCATAAGACTCATTCTCCTGGCCAAGTTGCCAGTAACAATAAAATCTATACATGGAAGTCCAGCGATGCCCCGCCTGTATTTCGTCAGAGATATCCAGTTCCCTCAGGGCCTCTTCAAAATAGCCCTGGTGATAATAAAACTGTGCACTGGTCAATCTGACTATAAACGAAAACGGATCTAGTTCAACCGCTTTGTCCATATGCATTCGGGCCTTATGGTCCTGACCTGTGATATATAAATGTTCAGCATAATATTTATGTGCGGTGGAATAATTGGGACTCAAAGCCATTGCACTCTGAAATGCATTTTCTGCCTTTTCCCACTCCCAATCCACATAATCGTAAATCTGACCCAGAACCGTATAGGCCTCCCCAAGGTTCCCGTCAATCTCCAGAGCCTTGAGAGCCAGTTCTTCTGACCTGTCCCTGCCTTCCTGCTCGTTAATATAGCCTTGCAGGGCCATTAAACCATAGGTATCCGCCAGATTGGCATAAGCCAGTCCATAACCGGGGTCCGTTTCGATGGCCTGTTCAAAATATTTAATGCTTTTTTCAAATCCATCCCCCGTGCGTTTGTTCCAGTAAAACCGTCCCATCTGGTATAGTTCCAATGCCCTGACATTCTGGGTGTTATCCTGCTGAATCATTGCTTCCTGCTCAGAGGTCAGGATCTCATTGAGTTCAGAAGCGATCTTTAAGGCAATCTCGCGCTGGGTCTGAAAAACATCATCGATATCACGGTCATAACTGTGTGCCCAGATATGATCATCATTCTTCGCATCGATCAGCTGAACAGTGACCCTGGCTTTCTTTCCGTATCGCTGCACACTTCCTTCCAGGATGTAAGCTACCTTTAACTCCTCTGCAATCTGGGGAACGCTTTTGTCACCCTTTTCACGATACATTTCAGAAGATGTTCGCGAGATGACTTTCAATTCTTCTATTAACGAGATGCGGTTCAGCAGGTCGTCGACCAGACCATCCACGAAATATTCATTCCCGCTCTCCTCACTAAGGTTCTCAAACGGAAGCACCGCAATCGATTTATCAAGGATTTCCTTTTTTCCAGTACGTGGAACAATATTCAGCACAATCAGCGTCACAATCACTACAAAGCTGATATAGCTGGCGATCTTCCAGCTGCTGGATGATTTCGGTATATCCTCAACCTTTATCTTATCAGTCGTTTCTGTCTTTACAATCCCGCCCTCAGGGTGAATGTCGTAGATCCAGGAGAGGATGACAGCTATGATAAACCCAA
>CAZYQR010000512.1:0-1622 GCA_964649755.1 uncultured Maribacter sp.
CGCGCTCGCGCCAAGCAATATTTTAATAACCGAAGGCGCACGCGGTGATGGCGGCTTTCTGTTAGACAAGAATCACCATCGCTTTATGGTGGATGCCGAGCCGGAAAAACAGGAACTCGCGAGTCGCGATGTCGTGTCACGTCACATGGCGCAGTGTATTCGCGACGGCAATGGCGTCGATAGCCCGGACGGGCCACATCTCTGGCTCGATATGCGCCATCTCGGCGAAGAACACCTGAGAACAAAGCTCAGGGAAGTGTTTGATATCTGTCACGACTTCGCCGGTGTGAATCCGGCACACGGCCTCATTCCTGTGCGGCCAACGCAACATTATTCGATGGGCGGAATTCGCGTAAACAAAGATGGTGCGGCCTATGGGATGGCCGGTCTGTTCGCGGTTGGTGAGGCTGCCTGCTGGGATTTACATGGCTTCAATCGCTTGGGCGGTAACAGCCTTGCGGAAACGATAGTCGGCGGCCAGCTGGTTGGGCGCCACGTCGCCACGTTTGCTGCCGGTACTGAATTGCGGGCGAATACCGGCACTGCGTTCGACGCGCTTGCGGCCGCCGAACAGACAGCGAACGGCTGGCTGACCCGCAGCGGCACGGGACCGAGCGTTTTCGCGATTCGAGATGCGATGGGCGAAATCATGATGCATAAGGTCGGCATCTTTCGCAATGCACAGGATCTCACCGAGGCTGTCAACGAACTACGCGTTTTACGTGAGCAATGTGCGACGGCTGTGCTGCGGACGCACCAGCCCGGAATGAATCCGGAACTTACGTTCGCATTGCGACTGACAGGCATGCTGCGGCTTGCCAGCACCATCGCGATGGGCGCACTGGCACGCACTGAGAGTCGCGGCGCCCATTCTCGTACCGACTATCCGGCACGCGATGACGCGCAATGGCTGAATCGCACTCTGGCTCACTGGGGGCGCGATGAAGACGAGCCGACAATTACTTACGAACCTGCAGGCCAGCTGGCGCTTGCCCCTGGCCATCGCGGCTACGGCGTCGGTGAGCAAATACCCATGCGCGTGCCAATAGACACCTATAACGCGACCGTACTGGAACGGCAAACTGCCGCCGGCCGCCAACCCAGCCAAGAACCATTCGGCGATCGCTTGCCAGAGGACATTCCGCTATGAATCGACGTCTGACCTTCGAAGTGTTTCGCTACAACCCGGAAGATCCCGATTCGGTTCCGCACGTTGATCGATTCGAACTTGATGAAACACCGTATATGACGTTGTACATCGCACTCAATCAGATCCGCGAGGAACAGGAGCCAGGATTACAGTTCGATTTTGCATGCCGCTCCGCGATCTGCGGTTCCTGCGGCATGTTAGTCAACGGGCGACCCTCGCTGGCCTGTCGCACGCTGACATCACAATTGCCGAGCACCATTACGCTGCACCCACTGCCCGTATTTCAACTTGTTGGCGACCTCTCCGTGGATACCGGCACGTGGTTTCGGCAGATGGCCGAACGCACAGAAGCCTGGATACATCAGCGTTTGCAATTTGATCCCGCAGCGCAGGAAGAACGCATGAGCGACGAGGTAGCGCAAAAAATCTACGCTAGCGATCGCTGTATTGAATGTGGCTGTTGCGTCGCGTC
>CAZYQR010000513.1:0-1613 GCA_964649755.1 uncultured Maribacter sp.
GCACCCAAAGTTAAACCTGAACAGAAAGTTATTGAAGAAGAAAAGCAGGTAAATCAGCTTAATAATTAGTTAGTGTCATGGGATTATCAAAGACTCAAAGAAAATTAAGAATCAGAAGGAGAATCAGAAAGGTATCCTTTGGAACTGCCGACAGGCCAAGATTGTCAGTATTTAGAAGTAATACTGGAATCTATGCCCAAGTAATCGATGATAACGAAGGAACTACTTTGCTTGCAGCTTCTTCAAGAGACAAAGATTTGGCTTCATCTAAAGGCAATAAGTCAGAACTTGCCACTTTAGTTGGTAAAACTATTGCCGAAAAATGTAAAAAAGCCGGTATAGGTCAAGTTGCCTTTGATAGAGGTGGTAATTTATACCATGGTAGAGTTAAATCGCTCGCGGAAGGAGCAAGGGAAGCAGGACTAATATTTTAATAAATAGTATGTACCAGAAATACAAAAACGTAGAAACTGTTAAGCCGGGAGGTTTAGAGCTAAAAGATAGATTGGTAGGCGTACAAAGGGTAACCAAGGTAACCAAAGGTGGTAGAGCGTTTGGATTCTCGGCTATCGTTGTGGTAGGTGATGAAGCTGGTGTTGTAGGTCATGGTTTGGGTAAATCCAAAGAAGTTGCTACTGCCATTGCAAAAGCTATCGAAGATGCCAAAAAGAACCTTATTCGAATTCCTTTGGATAAGCACACATTACCTCATGAACAAAAAGGTAAGTTTGGTGGTGCCCGTGTTTATATCCAGCCTGCATCGCATGGTACTGGAGTAATTGCTGGTGGTGCTGTTAGAGCGGTATTGGAAGCCGTTGGGGTACATGATGTATTGTCTAAATCCCAAGGTTCTTCTAACCCACATAATGTTGTTAAAGCCACTTTTGATGCGCTTTTACAATTAAGAGGTGCAAGAACTGTTGCTCAACAAAGAGGAGTTTCTTTGGAAAAAGTTTTTAAAGGATAATTGAAAATTATGGCAAAGATAAAAGTAAAACAGTTAAAGAGTGGTATTAAGCGTCCACAGAAACAAAAAAGAACTTTGGAGGCTTTGGGACTACGTAAGATTGGCCAGATTGTAGAGCATGATGCAACGCCAAATATTCTTGGCATGATAGATAAAGTTAAACACTTAGTTTCCACAGAGGAGGCTTAATATACATAATAGTGTAATGAATTTAAGTAATCTAAAACCAGCTGAAGGTTCTGTCAATAGAGACGGGAAAAGAGTAGGAAGAGGCCAAGGCTCAGGAAAAGGTGGAACCGCGACAAGAGGTCATAAAGGCGCCAAGTCTAGATCTGGATATTCCAAGAAAATTGGTTTTGAAGGGGGTCAAATGCCTTTGCAAAGACGTGTTCCTAAGTTTGGATTTACAAACATAAACAGGAAAGAACACCAAGGAATCAATCTTGATAAATTGCAGGAATTGGTAGATAAAAAAGTAATTAAAGATGCTGTTACTTTTGAAAACCTTGTTGAAATTGGTTTGGTACGAAAGAACGATTTAGTTAAGATTTTAGGAGGAGGAGAGTTAAAAGCCTCCTTGAAAGTTTCTGTACATAAATTTACAGCTACTGCTAAGGCAGCTATTGAAGCTGCTGGCGGAGAAGCA
>CAZYQR010000514.1:0-1607 GCA_964649755.1 uncultured Maribacter sp.
CCTTTATCATTGCCTATGAGGTTTATTTTATCTAAAATATTACGTGCCAGAGCTTCTTCTTCAATTTGTTCAGCTACATACCATTGTAAAAAGTTATGGGTGGCGTAGTCTTTTTCCTGAAGCGTAATATGTACCAACTCATTGATGCTATTTGATACAAAAATTTCATGTTCCAATAGTTCCTGGAACATCTTTTGAAAGGTCCCGAAATCAAATTTTGGCGCGTCTAAAGTGGATATTTTTGCATGTCCACCTCGTTCGTTCACATATTTTATCAATTTAAGCATATGCATACGCTCTTCGTCCGATTGGTCGTACATAAAGGTGGCAATACCTTCTAATCCTTTGCCCTCAGCCCAAGATGCCATTGAAAGATAAACTTGGGATGATTCTGCTTCAATCTGTATTTGGTTATTTAAAACCTTTTCTAATTTCTCTGATAACATAATTTTTCAATTTGTATAAAATTACAAAGAATATCAACCCGATGTACTGACAAATATCACATGATTCATGGTTAATATTATTTGTGAAGTTTAAGTTGTATGCGCTTTCTTGGTACATCAACGTCAAGCACTTTTACGATGATTTGTTGATGCAAACTAACATGTTCGTTTACGTCTTTTACAAAAGAATCCGATAAGTTTGAAACATGGATAAGACCACTCTCTTTGATACCAATATCGACAAAACAACCAAAGTTGGTGATATTGTTGACTATGCCCGGAAGCAATTGACCTTCGTGCAGGTCGGTGATTTTTTTTATATTTTGATTGAAGGTGAAGACTTTTGCTTTTTCCCGAGTGTCCAAACCGGGTTTTTCCAACTCTTGAACTATATCCTTCAGCGTGAAAAGACCGATATCTCCTGTGCAATATCTATTTAAATCAATACCCTGTAGCAATTCTTTATTTCCGATTAAGTCTGAAACACTTTTTCCCAGGTCCTTGGCCATTTTTTCAACAATACTATAACTTTCAGGATGTACCGCAGAATCATCCAAAGGGTTTTTAGGCTGTTTTATGCGTAAAAATGCAGCTCCTTGCTCAAAGGCCTTACCGCCCAATCTAGCTACTTTTTTAATTGATGTCCGACTCGTAAATGCCCCATATTCATTTCTATAGGCTACAATGTTTTCAGCCAATTTAGGACCTATTCCTGAAACATAACCCAATAAAGGGACACTCGCTGTATTGATATTTACCCCAACGAAATTTACACAACTTTCAACAACAGTATCCAACGATGTTTTTAGTTTATTTTGGTCCACATCGTGTTGATATTGTCCCACTCCTATGGATTTTGGATCAATTTTCACCAATTCGCCCAAGGGGTCGGCCAATCTTCGACCTATAGAAACTGAACCACGAACGGTTACATCATAATTGGGAAACTCATCACGGGCAATTTTTGAAGCAGAATAGATAGAAGCGCCAGCTTCACTCACTACAAAAACCTCAATGGGATTTCTGAATTGAATACGTTTTATAAGATGCTCCGTTTCTCTTGAGGCTGTACCGTTGCCAATAGCAATGGCCTCGATTTTATAAGCATCGGCCAAAGAACTTATTTTTTTGATTGCGCCTTTACTATCATTTTTAGGGGCA
>CAZYQR010000515.1:0-1607 GCA_964649755.1 uncultured Maribacter sp.
CTGAGTTCTTCGATAAATCCCAGTGATATTGAAAAGGCTAAAAATTATGCGATAGTTGACGACTTCATCTCAAAGCCTGTTACTATTTCCGATTTAAAACATATACTAAAAGAACTGGCTTAGTGTAAATTTATATGTTAATGCTACTTAACTTATTCGCACTAAGTAAAGATCCCTCCTATTTAATTGATAGCAACTATAAAACATTTGAAAATGAAAAACATTATTTTGGCTTGTATTGCAATTACATTTTTTGCTTGTAAGACTAGTACTATTAGCAACAAAGAGGTTATTGCACCTAAAAATGTCATCCTTTTGATAAGTGATGGCACAGGATTGTCACAGATTTCCTCTGCGTTTTACTTCAAAGACTCTTTACCAAACTATGCCCGATTTAAAGACATTGGCCTAATAAAAACCTCATCTTCCAGGGAGGATGTTACCGATTCTGCTGCGGGGGCGACAGCTTTTGCATGTGGGGTCAAAACATACAATGGTGCCATTGGTGTGGCCGATGATTCTACAGAGGTAAAAAATTTGGTGGAAATCGTTTCTATGAAAAATATTAGAACTGGAATGATTGCCACTTCTTCTATAACCCATGCTACACCTGCAAGTTTTTTTGCACATACACTTAATAGAGGGTCAACCGAGGAAATTGCTTCACAATTGGTAGCATCGGAGGTAGATTTTTTCGCTGGTGGAGGGCTACAATTTTTTAACAAACGTAAAGATGGTCGAAACTTGTTGAATGTACTAAATAATAAAAAATTCACTATAGACACTACCTCTCTAGATGACTTTTCCAAAATTAGATCTAGCGAAAAGGCTGCTTATCTTTTGGCAGAAAATGATATGTCTCCGGCAGCTGAAGGTAGAGGGGACTTCCTTTCAAAAGCAACGACATTGGCCATTCAATTTTTAAGTAAAGATGATGCAGGCTTTTTTATGATGGCCGAGGGTTCGCAGATAGATTGGGCCGGACATGAAAACAATGGGCCATACCTGGTCTCGGAACTCCTTGATTTTGATGATGCTATAGGCAAAGCATTGGATTATGCTGAGAAAGATGGCAATACCTTGGTCATAGTAACTTCTGATCATGAAACGGGTGGTTTTACTTTGTCCGCAAAAAAGAAGAAGAGAGAAGACGGAACTGAGTATAGTGATTATAGTGAAGCTGGTATGACATTTTCAAATGGAGGGCATTCTGCTACTTTGATTCCTGTTTTTGCATATGGCCCTGGCTCTAAAGCGTTCGTGGGCGTTTACGAGAATAATGACATATTTGAAAAAATATTGAAAGTTACTAAATGGAGCGGACAAGACTAATTGTGAAAGAAAGCTGCTTTTACATAGATGCTGAGTTATAACCAAAGTTCAGATTAAAATCATTCTAACGAATTGTAAATAGGGAAAGTTGCCAAAAGTGTTTTTGGTCGAATTTAATATGGAATAATCATGTTTGTAATTGGATTTTTTTAAATTTCAAGAAATTTCCTACTTATGATCAATTACATAACCTTGTTTTGCTTCTTTGCAATATGTTTTGTTTTCGCATGTGTAATGATTGTTCTGTTCTCTGAAGGTTCGAGTGATTCTGATGC
>CAZYQR010000516.1:0-1604 GCA_964649755.1 uncultured Maribacter sp.
ACCGAAAGCAACAAGGAATAGTCAAAAAGTTAAAAAGAAAGAGACAATTACATTTACGTAATTCGTTTCGTTATCTGTCACGCCGAGGGCGTGATAGAATTTAGCACCTTCTTTGCAAGATACAAAGGGTTGCTAAGGCTTCATAGGGTCTATTCCCTCCACCTTTCTTGATAACAATTCAATATGTGTTTGAACTTTTGAGCGACAAATATAAGGACGCGTGATTGGTATTTCCTAATCTTTTTTTAAAAATTACATTTTAAAGGCAGACTTAACAGCATCTACCATGTCCAATTTTTCCCAAGTGAACAATTCTACCTCCTTTTCAATTCTGCCATTATATGGAGACTCAAAAACCTTTGTAATGACCTTGGGTTCCTTACCCATATGTCCGTAGGCAGCCGTTTCCAAATAAATTGGGTTTCTCAGTTTTAAGCGTTCTTCAATCGCGAAAGGTCTCATATCAAATAATTGGGAGACAATTTCTGCAATTTCACCATCGGAATAAGCAATCTTTGAAGTACCATACGTATTTACAAAAATAGACGTGGGCTCTACTACCCCAATGGCATAACTCACTTGCACTAATATTTCATCAGAAACTCCTGCCGCAACTAGATTTTTGGCTGCATGGCGCGCTGCATAAGCAGCACTTCTATCTACTTTACTTGGATCCTTACCGCTAAAGGCTCCTCCACCATGGGCACCTTTACCTCCATATGTATCCACGATAATCTTTCTACCGGTCAAACCCGTATCACCATGCGGACCTCCAATGACAAATTTTCCAGTTGGGTTAATGTGATATTTAATTTGATCATCAAATAAAGCTTGATCACTTGTAGGCAATTCAGCAATTACCCTAGGAATCAAGATTGAAATGATATCATCCTTGATTTTGGCCAGCATTTTATCATCATCAGCATCAAATGGATCGTGCTGTGTTGAAACCACAATGGTGTCTATTCGCTTAGGCACATTCCTATCAGAGTATTCTATGGTCACCTGGGACTTGGCATCAGGTCTTAGGTAGGGTATTTCATTACCTTCCCTTCTTAATTCTGCCAAGGTTCTTAGAATTCTATGCGAAATATCCAATGCCAAAGGCATATAATTCTCCGTTTCCTTGGTAGCGTAACCAAACATCATCCCCTGATCACCGGCACCTTGTTCTTCTTTAGAACCCCTATCAACCCCTTGGTTAATATCCTTGGATTGCTCATGAATCAAAGAAATTACCCCACAGGAATCGCCACTAAATTGGTATTCCCCTTTGGTATATCCAATTTTATTGATTACTTCCCTGGCAATATTCTGAACGTCTAAATAGGTATGGCTTTTCACTTCTCCAGCCAATACAACCTGACCGGTAGTGACCAAGGTCTCACAAGCTACTTTACTCTCAGGGTCAAACGCTAAAAAATGGTCCAATAAAGCATCACTGATTTGATCGGCAACCTTGTCCGGATGCCCTTCACTAACAGATTCTGAGGTGAATAAATATGACATTTAATTAAAATTTATAAGAGGAGGTAGAAATTTGATTGCAAACGAAGCGGAAATACTGAAACTGTTCAGTAGACACTGCTTTAGCATTTTTAATA
>CAZYQR010000517.1:0-1601 GCA_964649755.1 uncultured Maribacter sp.
AGTAACTTACTGTCATAGCTCAAAGTTACTTCTTCGTTGCCCCCCGATATAGAGGCATATTGTTCCTTGAAGATAGGGATAAATACTTCTACAAACGCCAAGCGTTTTTTGAATATTTCAGAACCATAATTATGCAATTGTTCATCGTAAACCAAAAGGGTAGAAGCATCAAAAGTATGATTTGCAACGAAATACTTTAAGAGCGAATTTCGCTGAACAAGTATCTTATTATATTTTATGAGCGTCTGTAAATAATCCTTGTCCGATTGCGAGATAACCCCATCCATGAACTTTCTTCTGGTATCACTCCCCTCAATAATTAAATCACGGTCTGCAGGGGAAATAATCACTAAAGGTATAAGGCCAATATGGTCAGACAAACGCTCATAGGCCTTGCCATTTCTTTTAATGATTTTTTTCATGCCCTTTTTCAGGCTACAGACAATTTTTTCTTCCCTATCGTGTTTTTCAAACTCGCCATCAATTACAAAAAAATCTTCCTCATGTTTTATGTTTTGTGTGGCAATAGGGTTAAAATAACCTTTACCAAAAGTCAAATGATAAATGGCATCCAATGCATTGGTTTTACCCACCCCGTTGGGGCCTACGAGGCAATTGATCTTGCTATCGAACTCAAAGATTCGGGAGTCGAAATTCTTATAATTGATAAGGGATAATCTCTTGAGAAACATTCTGGAAACCTTCGGATTTTTATATTATAACACCAGCAACTTGTAAAATATCCAAAAATAACGAATAAATACCGCTCCGGATTTCAATAAAAACTTTATTTTTGCGCGATTAATAAAAATACTGATGGCAACTTATAAAAAACGTGGTTTTAAACCGAAAAACAAGGCTGAACAGCAAAAATTCAATGAGCAGGAAAGTACAACCGCTGAGGTATTTAGCACCTTGGATGAGAGTGCTTCGAAGACCGAGGAATGGGTTTCCAGAAACCAGAATTATATCCTTGGGGTCATTGGAGTCGTTGCAGTAGCGGTTTTAGGTTATTTGGCTTATAGTCAGTTTATTCAGAAGCCAAAGGATGCAGAAGCGACAAACGAACTTTTATATCCTCAACAATATTTTGAGCAAGCTTTAACAAATACGGCAGCTAAGGATTCATTATACAATTTGGCATTGAACGGTGCTGAAGGTAAGTATGGGTTCTTGGACATTATTGATGAGTACCAAGGAACAAAAGCGGCCAATTTAGCCAATTATTCTGCTGGAATGGCTTATTTGGATATGCAGAAATATGAGGATGCGATTTCGCATTTAGAGAATTTCTCTTCTGATGATGACATTTTAGGATCTCTTGCGAAAGGTGGTTTAGGTGATGCTTTTATGCAATTAGGTCAGCCTGAAGATGCTTTAGGATATTATGAAAGTGCAGTAGCTCATAGTGTAAATGACTATACCACTCCAAAATTCCTTTATAAATCAGGAGTTACAGCTTTAGAATTAAAGCAAAACGATAAAGCCTTGAAATATTTTCAGAGAATTAAAGATGAGTTCTCAACTTCTGATGAGGCCACTACTATTGATGCTTTTATAGGAATGGCTAAAAGTACCAACTAATGGCTACTGAAAATAAG
>CAZYQR010000518.1:0-1600 GCA_964649755.1 uncultured Maribacter sp.
TGCTTTTGTTCTTTCTAGTTTATATCCTAAAAGTTAGGGAATCAAACTTAAGAAGTGTATAATTTAGCGCTTCTGAATTTCCTTTCTTCAAAAGTCCGAGAGAGACATCCTACCATCAATATGGTACATAGATATCAAAGCTTCCTAAAAGTGTGTAAACCTTCAAGACGTCATGTAAAAAAGGGCATGATTTGATCTCTTTATTAGACTAAACAAATAGCAGTATTTGGCTAACTGAATCAGACTGATCAATATCATTCACAGTTTCTATTATAGATTTTATCTTAATGGATATATAGTTAATATTAACTATATCCCTACGTTGTGTGCCATACTTAATACTAATTAAAATATAATATCATGAAAAACTTATTTTGGACATTATTTGCTCTTATTTTATTGGCAGGAACTTCCTGTCAGGACAAACAAACAATAGCAGAATTGAACGAGTTGAAGTCCAGGGAAAAACTTGAAGAACAGAATAAATCAATTGTGCATCAATATTGGGATGGTAAGTGGAATGAAAGGCGTCCTGAGGTACTTGATGAACTTTTAACCGAAGATATCATCAATCATGGTGGTACTGATGATATTCATGGAATAGAAGAATACAAGCACGTGTATGGCACCTATCTATCAGCCATGGAGAATACCAGATTTGAAATCAAAGAACTGATTGCTGAAGGCGATCGAGTAATGAGCCGTGGTGTTATTTATGCTACATATAACGGCACACTTGGTGATATATATCCTGTTGGCGAAGAATTGAGCATAAAAATCTTTACGGTTTTCCGGCTGGTTGATGGAAAAATTACAGAAGAGTGGGAACTTTTTCAATAAATGGCTTAATTGTCATGGAGTTTAAAATTGAATAATTAAAATATAATATCATGAAAAACTTATTTTGGACATTATTTGCTCTTATTTTATTGGCAGGAACTTCCTGTCAGGACAAACAAGCTCAAGAAGAGCTGAACAAATTCAAACAATCTGAAACCTTGAAAGCGACTAATATTGAGTTGGCTAAAAAGTTCTATAAACATCTTGATGCCGTTCAACTTGATTCACTAAGGGCTCTTTTTGCACCAGATGTAAAAATCTATTATGAGTCTGGAGATCCAATTTCTTTCAATGATATAGCACCTCTAATAGAAATGTTTTATGCTTCATTCCCAGATTATAAACATGAATTTGACGATATAATAGCTACTGATGACAAAGTTATTTTCAGGATTACATATTCAGGCACTTTTACAAATCCATTTATGGAGATTAAACCCAATGGAACAAAATTCAAGTATAAAGGCATTCAGATATTTCAGTTTGCTAATAATAAGGTGACAAATTTCTGGGCTGTGGAAGATGAACTGGGCATGATGACTCAACTTGGAATGGAATTAAAACCAAAAAAAGAATAAATCCCTACTTAGATATTTTCTGCCTGACAGATATAAAACAGAGCAGCACATAACACGCGCTCATATACCATTGGCGGTAAGTAGGTTTTTGAAAGTTTTGTGCTTTTTATAAGCAAAGGCAAAGTAGCTTTTTTAGAATTGTTATAGTTAAATTTAATCTTAAAATAGCTACATTGCCTACT
>CAZYQR010000519.1:0-1596 GCA_964649755.1 uncultured Maribacter sp.
ACTGTTGCCAATGATGTGTTCTATTTATAGTGTTGGTATTGTACCATATTCCGATTAATCACATTAGTGAATAGAGCTGGTACAATGGTTATACCCTTTCTATCACTGTACCTTACCCAAAGCCTGGGATTTACCTTGGAAAATGTGGGTAGTATAATGACTAGCTTCGGTCTCGGATCCTTAGTTGGTGCATGGATTGGAGGTAAGCTAACCGATAGTTTGGGTTATTACAAAGTAATGCTCATTAGTTTAATTACAACAGGTATTTTATTTATTGGGATTCAATTCCTTTCCGGTTTTTGGGCAATTTGCATAGGTATATTTATTCTTATGGCTTTTGCTGATGCCTTTAGGCCTGCCGTTTATGTGGCTCTTAATGCATACAGTAAAACAGAAAATAAAACACGGTCCGTTTCTTTGATTCGTTTGGCCATAAATCTGGGATTCTCTGCCGGTCCTGCTCTTGGTGGAATTATCATAAGTTCGTTAGGTTATAGTGCATTGTTTTGGGTCGATGGTTTAACCTGTATTATTGCCGGAGCCTTATTATTAATGGTACTCAACCCTAGAAAAGCTGTCGTTCTGGATAATGTTCATCATAAATCACCCAAATCGGCATATAGCGATTCGCATTACTTATTATTTATTGCGGCAATGGTATTGTTTGCCTTTGCCTTTGTACAATACTTTTCTACCGTTCCTGTATATTACAGTGAATTTCATTCATTAAGTGAATTTCAAATAGGCCTACTCTTGGCATTAAACGGGTTTTTTATTTTTGTTTTTGAAATGCCGTTGATCAAGTATATGGAAAGCAGATCCTGGTCAAAAATTTCGAGTATTATCATTGGACTCGCATTGACCGCCATTAGTTTTTTAATATTGAATTTAATTTCATGGATTGGTGTTTTGACAATTGGCATGTTACTAATGACCATAGGTGAAATGATTGCATTTCCATTTTCAAATGCCTTCGCCATGGATCGTGCAAAACGTGGTAATCAAGGTCAATATATGGCGCTATATAGTATTTCTTTTTCATTAGCACATGTATTTGGCCATAATTCTGGAATGCGCTCAATTGCCCATTTCGGTTACGAAATCACTTGGTATAGCATAACCGTAATATGCTTTTTGGGTATATTGCTACTTTTACTTTTAAAGAACATTATAAAAAGACATGAATAGTAACCAAATGAAATATACTTATCTAATATTTTTAATCTTCATTTTTACATTGGGATGTAATACCAAAAAAGAGGATTTACAAACCGTTGTGAAAAAAGAAAGGAAATTGCCCGAAATTGAGGAAGGACGTTACAATGTGGCTTTTCTTATTATGAATGGCACTTATAATACAGAATTTACCGCCCCTTTTGATATATTTCAGCATACACAATTCAGGAAGGGAATAAAGGCAATGAATACGTTTACAGTTGCGAACACCTTAGATCCGATTACCACTTTTGAAGGGGTTCGTATTTTACCGGATTTTGATTATACCAAAGATGCTCTCCCCCAAATAGATATTCTTGTGGTCCCAAGTGCCGAACACCATCTAGATAGTGACTTAAAAGACACCTTAATGTTGGATTT
>CAZYQR010000520.1:0-1590 GCA_964649755.1 uncultured Maribacter sp.
ATTTTCACGTCCTGAAAGGCAATAGCACCTCTTACGATGCCTGAGATTACATCTTTCAAGGCTTCGGTAATTTGAATTTTCAATTCGCTTTTGTGGTATATTAAACTCACTTCCCTGGCAGGAGATGGATTGTTGAAGTATTTCAGATTTTTCTTTTTGACTTCATCCAATTCCAATGTATTCAAAAATGGTAATAAGGTCATTCCAAGGCCTTCATTTGATAGATTTACCATAGTTTCGAAACTGCCACTCTGCAATTGAAAATGTTCCTCATCATAATTTTTTGGAGAGTTACATATGTTAAAGACTCCATCTCTAAAACAATGTCCGTCTTTCAACAGTAAGATGTCCGCTATATCTAAATCATCAGGATTCAGCTTTGCAGTTTTGGCCAACCTATGATTTGAAGGAACATAGCCGACAAAAGGTTCATAGTATAAGGGGCGCTCTTTTATAAACTCAATTTCCAAAGGGGTAGCAGCTATACCTGCATCTAAATGGCCGTCTTGAATATTACGAATAAGACTTTCAGTATTTTGTTCTTTTATGATAAGGTTGACTTTTGGATATTTAGTAATAAAAGCTTTCAAGAACATAGGCAGCAGTGTAGGCATTATCGTTGGGATGATTCCTAATGTATAATCACCTCCAATAAAACCCTTCTCTTGATCTACAATATCTTTGATTCTTTCAGCCTCATTTACAATATTTTTTGCTTGTGCAACAATTTTTTTGCCTACTTCGGTAATGGAAATCGGTTTTTTGCTTCTGTCAAAAATCAGCACATCCAATTCGTCTTCAAGCTTTTGTACTTGCATGCTTAAAGTTGGTTGGGTAACAAAACTTTTTTTAGCTGCCAGAGTGAAGTTTTGATATTCGGCAACGGCCAAAACATATTGCAATTGGGTAATAGTCATGTGTGATAATTTAATCTTATAAAATTATAAAAACTATCAATTATATCTATGCTCTAAGGCTTTTATATTTAATAATTTTATATAAGAAATAAAAGATAAATTATGGAATTAAATAGTATAGGTTTAAGTGCTGAAAAGTCATTGGCATTAAGCAACGATTTGAATGAGTTATTGGCCAATTTTCAAAGGTATTATCAAAATTTACGCGGAATACATTGGAACATTAGGGGCAAACGTTTTTTTGACCTACACGTTAAGTTTGAAGAACTTTACAATGATGCAAATATAAAGGTTGATGAGATTGCTGAACGTATTCTTACCTTAGGTGGAGTACCTCTGCATACTTATGAGGATTATATTGCGAAATCTAAAGTACCCGTGGGTAAGAATATTACCAAAGATGAGGATGCCATTCGGCTTATAGTTGATTCATTGACTAAGTTACTCCTGATGGAACGCAAAATCTTGAATGCTGCTGGTGATGCCGATGATGAAGGAACTAATTCAATGATGAGCGATTTTATTACCGAACAGGAGAAGACAGTTTGGATGATGAAGGCTTGGTTGGCCGAAGAAATATAGAGCTTCTTAAATTTTATTGGATCAGAAAAGGCCCTGGCGGTACCGTCAGGGCCTTTTTTGATTGATGAATTCCTGTTAAAAACGAATTTTA
>CAZYQR010000521.1:0-1588 GCA_964649755.1 uncultured Maribacter sp.
ATCAAGAGTATATAAATAGTTTCCAATTGCTAAGTATTGCAATTGCGAGGTTAGGTTTTCATGCTTTTGATTAAGGGGATTAGATCGTCTAGAATATTTTGAAGGAACTGACCTACTGTATTCAACAATAAACTATCAACGTGCAATTATTTCCTAATTAGGAGTTTTTCCCTTAAGTAATTTGCGGTAAACGAAGTTTTGCTTTTTATAATTTGTTCAGGAGTACCTTGAGCAAGTAACTGCCCACCATTTTCACCTCCCTCCGGGCCAAGATCAATAATATGGTCCGCACATTTAATTAGCTCAATATTATGTTCGATAACAATAACGGAGTGCCCACGTGCAATGAGCGCGTCAAAGGATTTTAATAATTTTTTGATATCGTGAAAGTGTAATCCAGTAGTTGGTTCATCAAATATAAACAAGGCTTTGTTTTTCGACGTCCCTTTTACTAAAAAAGAAGCCAATTTAATACGCTGTGCCTCCCCACCAGACAGGGTGGAGGATGATTGGCCCAAGGTTACATATCCAAGACCTACCTCACGTAATGGACTTAATTTGCCCACAATTTTGGATTGCCCATGTTTTTCAAAAAAGTCAATGGCATCGTCAATGGTCATGTTTAGGATATCATCAATGCTCGCATCTTCAAATTTTACTTCCAGTACTTCTTTTTTAAATCGCTTTCCACCACAAGTGTCACATTCAAGATGTACATCGGCCATGAACTGCATCTCCACATTTATTTCACCTTCGCCCTTACATTTTTCGCAGCGGCCACCATCAACATTGAAAGAAAAATGCTTGGGTTGGTAGGCTCTGATTTTACTTAATTTCTGTGAGGCGAATAAGGCACGAATATCATCATAGGCTTTGATATAAGTAACGGGATTAGAACGCGATGATCTGCCAATTGGGTTTTGGTCAACGAATTCCACCTGCTTTATAGATTCATATATACCTTCAAATGAAGTAAACTGCCCGGCTTTTTCACCATACCCACCAACTTCTTTTAGAATTACTGGGTAAAGTAACTTTTTTACCAAAGTACTTTTACCACTACCTGATACTCCGGTTATCACCGTTAGCATGTTCAAAGGGAAAGAAACGTCTATATTTTTTAAATTGTTTTCCCGAGCTCCTTTGATCTCAATATAATTTTTTGAAGTTCTTCTTTCTTTGGGAACTACTATTTTTTCAGTCCCGTTCAAATAACCAGCTGTTAAGGATGTGGATTGAAGAATTTCGTCTAAAGTACCATGTGCCACCACTTCACCGCCATGTGTTCCTGCTTCCGGACCTATATCAATAACTTCATCGGCAGCCTTCATTATGTCTTCATCGTGTTCTACCACGATAACCGTATTTCCTAAATCGCGTAAGGATTTTAAAACATCTATGAGGTTTTCAGTATCCTTCGGGTGTAATCCAATACTGGGCTCATCTAATATATACATGGAACCCACAAGGCTGCTACCTAAAGAAGTTGCCAAATTAATGCGTTGACTTTCACCTCCTGACAACGAGTTCGATTTTCTGTTTAAGGTAAGATAGTTAAGTCCAACTTTTTCTAAAAAGCCCAATCTTG
>CAZYQR010000522.1:0-1587 GCA_964649755.1 uncultured Maribacter sp.
GTCATGGTAAGACCACAATTACCTCAATGATTCTGCATGTACTCAATTATCATGGGATTGAAGTTGATTATATGGTAGGTGCCCAATTGGATGGTTTTGACCGGATGGTTCATCTAACAGTGGAAAATGATTTTATAGTTCTCGAGGGCGATGAATATTTATCATCTCCAATAGATCGGCGACCCAAATTCCATTTATATAAACCTAATATTGCTTTATTGAGTGGAATAGCTTGGGACCATATCAACGTATTTCCCACTTTTGAAAACTATGTGGAACAATTCCAGATATTTGTTGATAGCATTGTAAAAGGCGGAAGCATTACCTACAATATTGAGGATGAAGAAGTTAAAAAGGTTGTGGAAGCCTCTGAAAACGCTATTCGCAAATTACCATATAGTACGCCCGAATATTCGGTTGAAAACGGACAGACGCTGTTGGAAACGCCTGAAGGGCCCATGCCTATTGAAATATTCGGAAGACATAATCTAAACAATTTGGCAGGTGCCAAATGGATTTGCCAAAACATGGGTGTCGATGAAGATGATTTTTATGAGGCCATTGCCACATTTTCAGGTGCCTCAAAACGCTTGGAAAAAATAGCAGAAGGTGATAGTGCTGTAGTCTATAAAGATTTTGCCCATTCACCCAGTAAAGTTATGGCTACGACCAATGCAGTTAAAGAACAATACCCAAATAGAAAGGTAATCGCGTGCTTGGAATTACATACCTATAGCAGTTTTAATGCTGAATTTTTAAAGGAATACAAAGGCGCCTTGCATGCGGCAGATGAGGCCATTGTATTCTTTTTACCAGAATCGGTAAAGATCAAGAAATTAAAAGAGGTAACCCCAGAGCAAATTTCCCAGGCTTTCGAGCGAGACGATTTACAGATATATACCGATGCCAATGCATTCAAGGATTTTGTATTTAACCAGGGCTATGATAATTCTGTGTTGCTCTTAATGAGTTCTGGTAATTATGGAGGTTTGGATTTACAAGCCCTTAAAAACCATATAGAAAGCTGACTTTTGTAGAATCCAATAGTTTTATTAGTCCTCTATTCTAGATAAAATTTCATTTGAGATTCATTATAATTTTTATTGTTGATTATCTTTAGCGAATGCAAGAAAAGCCAACCTCATTTTCCATAAAACATTGGTCAGACGATGATAAGCCAAGGGAGAAAATGATCCAGAAAGGCAAATCTATCTTGTCAGATGCCGAATTGATAGCTATTTTAATAGGTTCCGGTAGCAGAAATGAAAGTGCAGTTGAACTTTCCAAAAAAATATTAGCTTCTGTCAATAACAATCTTAACGAACTTGGTAAACTTTCAATAAAACAGTTAATGCAATTCAAGGGTATAGGGGAGGCTAAAGCGGTTACTATTGCTGCTGCTTTGGAAATTGGTAGAAGAAGAAGAGGGGAAGAAGCCCAAAAGATCACTAAAATCTCAAGTAGTAAAGATGCTTTTGAGCTTTTGCAACCAAGCATGGGCGAATTGGCCCATGAGGAATTTTGGATTGTATATCTGAACAATTCAAATACGGTGATACATGCAGCGCAATTGAGTAAGGGTGGTAT
>CAZYQR010000523.1:0-1582 GCA_964649755.1 uncultured Maribacter sp.
CGATCATTATTACTTTATCGGGTTTCTGAAAATTAAATAATGCCATAATTGGATCAGTGTTGTTTTATTTTGAGTATAACTCGACGATTAATTGTTCCTTGATATTTTCTGGAATCTGCATTCTCTCTGGAACAGAAACAAATGTCCCTTCTTTCTTTTCAGTATTCCAGGTAATCCATTCATATACATGACTACTAGCCGACAAAGCGTCTTCGATGGTCAGTAAAGATTTTGATTTTTCCCTTACCCCTACAACATCACCAGCTTTTAAGGAATAAGATGGAATATTGACCAACTCACCGTTAACTGTTATATGTCTATGTGAAACCAATTGTCTTGCCCCTCTTCTGGATGTAGAAATACCCATTCTGAATACTACATTGTCCAGTCTTGCTTCACAAAGCTGTAAAAGAACCTCACCGGTTACTCCTTTACTTCTATTGGCACTAGCAAACAAATTTCTAAACTGACGCTCTAATATACCATAGGTATATTTTGCTTTTTGCTTCTCCATCAACTGAACAGCGTATTCAGACTTCTTTCCTCTACGTCTGTTTTGTCCGTGTTGTCCTGGAGGGTAATTTTTCTTTTCAAAAGACTTATCGTCTCCGAAAATCGCTTCGCCGAATTTTCGTGCGATTCTACTAGTTGGTCCTGTATATCTTGCCATCTTCTTTAAATTTGGAAATGTGATTATGAATTAAGGCTTAATCCTTCGATAATCGTAACTACACTTCCTATGAAATATTTATATTGATTAAACTCTTCTTCTTTTTGGAGGTCTACAGCCATTATGTGGCATTGGTGTAACATCGATGATTTCTGTAACCTCGATACCGGCATTATGTAAAGAACGAATTGCGGATTCTCTACCATTACCCGGACCCTTAACGTAAACCTTCACCTTTCTAAGCCCTGCTTCATGGGCTGTTTTTGCACAATCCTCAGCAGCTACCTGGGCCGCATATGGAGTGTTCTTTTTAGAGCCTCTGAAACCTAGTTTTCCAGCAGATGACCAAGAGATAACATCTCCTTTTTTATTGGTCAATGATATAATAATATTATTGAAAGAGGCGGTTACGTGAGCTTCTCCAACAGCATCTACTATTACTTTACGTTTCTTAGCCGATTTTGCACTTGTCTTTGCCATAATATGCTACTTATTATTTAGTTGCCATTTTCTTGTTGGCAACTGTTTTTCTTTTTCCTTTACGGGTTCTAGAGTTGTTCTTGGTTCTTTGACCTCTTAAAGGTAAACCAGCCCTATGGCGAATACCTCTGTAACAACCAATATCCATTAATCGCTTAATGTTCAACTGGGTCTCTGATCTTAATTCACCTTCTATGGTGTATGAAGCTACCGCCTCACGAATACGACCAATCTCATCATCGTTCCAATCAGATACTTTAGTATCTTCACTAACTTGTGCCTTCTCTAAAATTTCTTTAGCTCTACTATTACCAATACCAAAAATATAGGTAAGGGCTATAACACCTCTCTTTTGTTTTGGTATATCTATACCTGCAATTCTTGCCATAATTATCCTTGTCTTTGTTTAAATCTAGGATTCTTTTTGTTGAT
>CAZYQR010000524.1:0-1571 GCA_964649755.1 uncultured Maribacter sp.
ATACTGCCAAATTCAGGGGCCTTTATGCCCTCAGCCACCCAGCTATTATTTTCCCATGTATACTTGATCAATTTATTTTGAACGTTTTCCATGGCATTCACCACAATAAAATCCTTGGAACCACCTGAACCTACATAACTAGATTTTTCATTGGGCTCATAGACGGTCTTAACATCCAATTTCCCTTCTATATTCTTAAAAAAATCATAGCTCACGAGGCTCCCTTTTTTATAAGTGACACCATTTACATCCCAATCGGATTGTAATGCAAGCAGGGCCTGTTTTTTATGTTGTCCAGCAACTTGTGCGTCATTGGGATATTCCAGTTTTTGGAGCGCATCTCCGTTTAAACTATACATTTCGCTATTATAAAAGGTGATGGCGTTATATACAATCACATACCATCTATTATCCTGATAAAAGGAATAGCCAAACGCACCCACACTTGTGGTAGCGGTTTCAAAAACTTTTTTGGCAATATCAATCGACGCTCCTCTTTCCAATGTTTTCACTTGTCTTGGATACCCGGAGGTCGTGAGGGTTCCTTCGCCAAAATCCCTGGACACCAAAACCTTATCCGCACTGATCCATGAAACACCACCCTTACTTTCCGGAAATGTAAATCCGTTTTCCACAAATTCCTTGGTTTCTGCATTAAACTCCCGAATAACATTTTCATCTTTCCCACCATCGGATAGGGCCAGTAAACAAATCGTATTGTTAGGTGCTAACCAAGTTGCGCCAGCAAAAACCCATTTTTTATTTTCTTTTTTAGACAGTTCGTCAATATCAAGTACCGTTTCCCAAGTTGTTTTTTGGGCCATAAAATCGGTCTTGGACATTCTACGCCACAACCCTCTTTCATTGACTTCGTCTTGCCATAAATTATACACATAATCCCCAACTAAGGTAGGATAGACAATCTTGTCCTTATCATTGCTGGCTTCGATGTATTTTGCCTGCAAGGGCTCAAAAAGTGGGTGATTTGTAATTGTTTTATCAGATATCGCATTCTGGGCCCTTACCCATTCCAAGGATTTTTCACTTTCGACCTCTTCCAGCCAGAGATAGGCATCGTCTACTTGTTGGTCTTGGGACAACCCAACTTGATGGCTAAATAATAGTAGGACAAAAACGGATAGGAATAGCTTGGTGATTTTCATATATATGGTATTAGGATTTAAAAAGCCGCGGACAAGGTTTTGGCAATATGAAAAGTTACCTTAGGGGAATAACCGGAATGACCCTTTTTAAAGGGTTCACTAATATAGAAAATAAAGGGCAGTATTATAGCATTGGACAAATAAATTCAATTTGTTGAAGTTAAGGTGACTTTATTTGTGTTTCGCAAGATACTGACGAACAAGAATAAACTACTTTTCAAAATATTCAGATTATTCTTTGGAACTTAATTAGTCAAATGTTTGGTTTCTTTTCCGAAGAATAGGACGGAACGAAAAATGCAATAATTTGCATTTGTAGTGACGGGCCAGCAGAAGCGGCTGCCAAAGCTTCAATTGGAACTCGTCCCGCCAAAGGTGGGATGGCGAAGTTTCGACACTGGTTTTACG
>CAZYQR010000525.1:0-1568 GCA_964649755.1 uncultured Maribacter sp.
TGAACTAGCTGATAGAATCGTCTTTGCTGATGGTGTCTTGTAGGGAGATTCCATAATTTTTTAGCGAACGTCCTAGCATAGCCAACCCCTACGGGAGGGCGAACGTGGACGAAGAGGTTAAGGTGTAATTAAGGAAAAACTTGGCACGAAATGCGCCGTAGGGGGTTGGCTACTGCGATTCATAAGATGATTTTAGAGACAAATGGTAGGTCTTTATTATACTTTCACCAGCATTGGTAAAACTGTGAGGAGGGTGATGCAATTTGATACTGCGACAAGACAATCGGTATGAGCCGGGAAGTCTGAGAACAAGATAAGGCATCACTCTCTTCTAGTAAGTAAAATCTGACCAACATCTTAGACCTATTGAGTCTGTTTTCATGAGCCTAGATTCCACTTACTAATCACAGAGTTACTCAATGATCATAATGAATTAATCAAACAAATTAAATAATGAATAATATAATTAATCAACAACAAATTCAACTCGGGATCGATGTCGGTAAAGTAGATCTCTTCTGCCACCTTATCGACCAGGATGAATCCTTTAGCGCAGAGTTTAAAAACACTGCGACCGGGATCAAACGACTCACTGCATGGGTGCATAAAATAGCTAATAAGAAGACCATTCACACCTGCATGGAAGCCACGGGACACTATACTAGACTGGTATCTTATACATTAACCGAGTCATTCAATGGTCAGCTATACGTGGTCAATCCAAGGCAGATCAAAGCATTTGGGAATCGTCGCCTAAGGCGTAACAAAAGTGACAAAGCAGATGCCAAACTGATAGCCCAATTCCTCATCGCCGAGCAAAATGAGCTTACTGAGTTCGTCCCCAAAACCATTGATGAGCAAGCTATTCAAGAGATTTCCAATCAGAAAGAATATTACGTTCGCGAAATCGTGAAGTTCAAAACTCAAATTCAGAGCCGAGACACGACCTTCTGTAAAAAGAGTATCGAGCGGATCATTAAAGCGCTAGAAAAGGAATCTCAAAAGCTCGAGGATCAACTCAATAAGCTCATCCAGAAAGACACTCAAAAGCAGATCAACAAAGAGTTATTGTTAACGACTCCTGGGCTAGCAGATCGCACGGTAAATTTACTCATAGCGCAGCTACCACAGATAGATCAGTTCAGTTCGCCGCGGCAACTTGCTGCATGGATAGGGGTCACTCCCAAGCACTATGAAAGTGGAACCTCTGGGAGAAAATACACTCCTATTACAAAAATGGGATCAGCCTCGTTACGTTGCGGACTATTCCTTCCGTCCATGTCAGCGATGACTCACAACCCAGTGATCAAAGCCTTTGCAGATCGGTTAAGAGAAAACGGTAAAAAAGGAAAGGTAATCGTCATCGCTTGTGTGAGAAAAATGATCCACATCATCTATGCCATCCTAAAGAAACAGGAAGCCTTTAATCCAGAATTCAATGCTTCGAACCTAGTTAAAAAAGCAGCCTAATATGAACAAAAAAAGATACAAAAAGCACAAAAAACTACTTGCTACCTGATCCCAACATCTTGTTCTGCATTTTTATTGGTCGTTATCTTTCGCTGCTT
>CAZYQR010000526.1:0-1564 GCA_964649755.1 uncultured Maribacter sp.
CTTCGGATGCTCCGCGAGCCAGGCCGAGAACGGATCTTTGTCAAGTTGCTTGATCCCCAGTGAAATGCGCTCGCGCTCCGAGTCGATAGCAAGGACAGCCGCCTCGATATCCTGACCCTTCTTGTAGTTGTGCACAGCTTCTTCACCAGGCATTTCCCACGAGATATCCGAGAGATGAACGAGTCCATCAATTCCACCTTCCAGGCCAATGAATATGCCGAAGTCGGTGATGGATTTGATCTGGCCGGTTACCTTGTCGTTACGATTGAAGGTAACGGAGAACTCGGCCCATGGATTGGACTTGCACTGCTTGATGCCCAAAGAAATACGACGACGTTCTTCGTCGATCTCAATGACCATAACTTCGACCTCTTCCCCAACCTGCACTACTCGAGCCGGGTTGACGTTCTTGTTGGTCCAGTCCATTTCCGAGACGTGTACGAGGCCTTCGACACCATCTTCGATTTCGACGAAGCAGCCGTAATCCGCGATATTGGTGATCTTGCCGAAGATACGAGTTTGCTGCGGATAGCGACGTGCGAGATCCTTCCAGGGATCATCACCCAACTGTTTCATGCCGAGTGAAACACGCTGCCGTTCGCGGTCAAACTTGAGGATCTTGACGTCGATCTCCTGACCCACTTCAACGACCTCTGACGGATGCTTAACGCGCTTCCAGGCCATGTCGGTGATGTGCAAAAGACCATCAATTCCGCCGAGATCGACGAATGCACCATAATCTGTAAGATTCTTGACGATACCTTTGACGGTATTGCCTTCCTGCAGGCCCTCGAGCAATGCTTCGCGCTCTGCCGAGTACTCTTGCTCAACAACCGCACGGCGTGAAACGACAACGTTGTTGCGACGCTTGTCCAGTTTGATGACCTTGAATTCAAGGCTCTTGCCTTCGAGGTAAGCCGGATCACGTACCGGCCGAACGTCTACAAGCGAGCCCGGCAGGAATGCGCGGACATTATCGATTTCGACCGTAAAGCCGCCTTTGACGCGACCATTGATGATGCCTTCTACAACCTTGCCTGCCTCGAATGCTTCTTCAAGGTCGATCCAGGTGCGGGCACGAATCGCTTTTTCACGTGACAGCTTTGTCTCACCGAAACCGTCTTCTACGGCATCCAGTGCAACTTCGACCTCATCGCCGACGGAAATTCCGCCTTCGATCTTGTCATTCTTAAACTCTTCGACGGGGATGACGGCCTCTGACTTGAGACCGGCGCTGACGATGACTACATCGTCATTTACCGCGACAACGATACCGGTAATGATTGATCCCGGCTTTATTTGTTGACTGGCAAAACTTTCTTCAAATAACTCTGCAAAACTTTCAGACATGTGATTAACCAAGAGAACTTTACGTCCTCACCCAAACGCCAGGCCGATTCCTTCGGCAGACGGCTATGACAAAAATGAACCGGACTCCCTGTCCAATCCGTACGAAAAATCTTTTCCTGGAAATCTTTAGAGTTCTGACATCCAATCCAGGACCGTCTGAGTGACGTCCTCGATCGATTTACCCGACGAGTCCAGAATCCTGGCGTCCTCTGCG
>CAZYQR010000527.1:0-1561 GCA_964649755.1 uncultured Maribacter sp.
TTTTAAAAATATTAATTACTATATCGTTTTTTAAAACCTCATCATCAAAAACTAAGAAGTCTTTGCCATCTTCAACCTTATAAATGCCCTTACCAAGTCTTTGAAAATAAATACTATGACCCAGCAAGAACATTTTGGTTATGGTACTATCAGAATCAATAATATTTACTTGCCCATTGTCAACGTTATAAATATAAATTCGATTTAATGATTGAAAGACTAAATAGTTATCTACACTAATAATATTCCAAAATTCTTCATCTTCAATAAGTGGAATGCCTATGTTCTGGGAAAGTGAAGTATAGTCCAGACCCCCTAATTTATTTCTCTGCCAGTAGCCAAACTCCATAAAACAGCCCGTATAAATTCGTTCATCTACTACTCGGGCAGATCTCATTATACTTTCATTAGGGGAAGGATAAAGTTTCCAACTAGCTCCATTAAATTCCAATAGCCCCTTATTGTTGGCTACATAAATAATTTTGGAAGAAGACTGGGAAATATCCCAGTTTTGATTTTCCCCTTGATATTCATGAGGAGCAAAACTCTGAATCGGTGGTAATTCTTGTGCATATAAATTAATACAAAGAAAAATGAAAAAGGTATGGAATGATATTAATTTCATGCAAGGATTATAGCTTTAATCTTAATATAACATATATAAGTAGACTCGCAACTAAACCAATAGATTGAGGAATGGCTTTCTTTAGTAAATTTCAGGGAAATCTCAATTCTAGGAAAGTTGAAGTAATAAAATCAAATCATTTTTTTCGAGCTCTAAATGACCCTTGATTATACGATTTTTTCAAAGTCATATATATAACTGAGCCACTTTTCCTTGAAGGTTTATAAAGCTGCTAAAAACCTTTATTTTAATCACGGCAAAAATACAGATTAGGTTTGCGGCGGCATATGATTTTTATCATACTTTTCATAAGTATATCTGATTAATTTTAATACAGAATTTAAAATCGGCGGACATGAAAAAAGGAACTCCAATATCAGCAATAATGACCAAAAACGTCATTTCCTTAAAGAGAACCGATAATCTTGAAACGGCGGAACATTTATTTAAAAAACATCATATTAGACACATTCCCGTTTGTTCTGGAAATAAAATTATCGGTATGTTGAGTTATACTGATTTGCTACGCATAAGCTTTGCAGATGCCGTTTATGAAGATGAAGAATCTGTAGACACCATGGTATATAATATGTTCAGTTTAGAACAAGTAATGGCTAAAAACCTGATAAGTGTATCATCAACCACCTTTATCAAAGATGTAGCCGAGATTCTTTCAAAAAAAGAATTCCATGCAATACCTGTTGTCGACAAAGGCAAGCTGGTTGGTATCGTTACCACCACTGACTTAATCAACTTCTTAATACAACAATATGAAGATTAGGTTAAAAGCCTAATGTAGTTGAACCCATTTAAGGCCATTATTCTTCTTCGGAAGAATCTGCCTTCGATTCTTCAGGAATCTCTTCAACTACTTTGTGCAGATTGTGCTGCATAACATTCAACTTTTTCAACTTGGCTTGCCAAGTTTCCAAAGCC
>CAZYQR010000528.1:0-1560 GCA_964649755.1 uncultured Maribacter sp.
AAAAGTATTCAAAGAGAAATTAAGCTCCTTGAAATAGAAATGGAACAGTTGATTAAAGCAAACCAGCAAGATCTTTACACCAGACTAAATACCATTCCGGGAATAGGAAAGAAGACAGCAATATTATTAATCGTTACCACTAATGGTTTCAAAGATTTTAAAAGCAGCAAACAAATATCTTCATATTTAGGTTTGGCTCCAAACGAGCGAAGTTCTGGCAGTAGCATTAGAGGGAAAACCAGAATTAGTAAAACAGGAAATTCAATAGTCAGAAATCATTTGTTTTTATGCAGTTTTACAGCAAGTATTCATAACCCTCAATGTAAGGCTCTATGTGAACGAATTGTAGCCAAAGGAAAAAGTAAGAAACTAGCATTAATAGCCGTATGTAATAAACTGATAAAACAAGCTTAAGGTATCTCTAAATCAGGGTTGCCTTATGATAAGAACTATGTTTCAAAATTAGCTTAATAATGCTTGTTTTTTAGCTCAGTTCTTTGTTGGCAGCAGTTATTTTTTGTCTGTACCAAATTTAAGCTGTCTCTCGTATTCTTTATTGTCAAAATAGCCTTTTGATTCTTGGATTAACCCTTCCTCATTTATAGTCCATTCTTCAAATCCGTTAATATTTACTTTGTTGCCAGTTCCATCTGGTCCATTATTAGTTCCAGTAAGTGTCCAATGAAATTTTGTTTTGTCTTTGTTGGTAGTCAGACTGTCCAGTGAAACAACCATATCAGGAAAAGCCTCCATAAAACTTTTAGCAACATTTGTTATCGCTTCTGTACCTTCCGCTGGTATACCATCATTTATCTGTAGAACGCCATCTTCAGCGAAAAAGTAGGAGACAAAATTGGGTCTTTGGCTGCACCATACTTGTGCATAACTCTTAGCAAAAACCTCTAAATCAAACTTTTTCAACTCTTCTGGTAATTGTGTATTTGTGAATGAGATGTTAATAAATTTCCATTTACCATCTTCCTTTATTAGGGTGAAATTGTCGATGTTATTTGTCCGTGGAACACCATAACCATATAATGTAGCATCAGCCCAAACAAAAGCAATTTGGCCCTTATTTATAAGGATTTTGTATTCCTTCACGGGTTCGTAAAAGGGCTTCCGTTCTCGATGTTTTTGTGTTTCAAAATATTCGCCAATTGTGATAACGGAATTTTTCGAAACTCCATCTCGAACTATAGCACTTCCCAAATTTGCCTTGTTCGAAACTATGGATTCTAAAGTCTGAAAGTCAGAATTACCCACAGCAAATAAGAGCTTCTCTACAAGGGCTATTAGCTCTTGTTCCTCCGCATTCCAAGTATTTTCTTTTTGGGCTTCTACAACCTTTTCAGTCTGTTTAGTTTTATTTGGATTAGACTGACAACTAAAAAATAAGCTAGAAACAATTACAAGAGATAATATTTTAATACTTAATGTTCTTTTCATAATTGGATTTTTTAATTGCTGCCAACTTGAGTGTATGTTTAGTTAAGCAACTAAATTAATAAACAAATACGGACTAGAGAAAATTCCGAAGGAATTTTCCAGATAAGCACTTGC
>CAZYQR010000529.1:0-1556 GCA_964649755.1 uncultured Maribacter sp.
CATAAATATGGCGAATCTCAGCAATCAAATTAAGACCATCAGTAGATATATCATCCAATCTTCCTATGAACGGAGAAACATAGGTCGCCCCAGCTTTGGCAGCCAATAAAGCTTGCCCAACGGAAAACACCAAAGTACAATTGGTGCGAATGCCTTGATCATAAAAATACTTCAAAGCCTTCACTCCGTCTTTTATCATGGGAACCTTTACAACAATCTGTTCGTGAAGATCAGCCAATTCCTCACCCTCTTTGATCATACCTGCAAAATCGGTTGCTATTACCTCTGCTGAAACATCGCCATCAACAATATTACAGATGTCAACATAATGTTTTAGTATATTATTTCGACCCGTAATGCCTTCCTTTGCCATTAAAGAAGGGTTAGTTGTTACCCCATCTAAAACCCCAAGTTCTTGTGCTTCACGTATTTGATCTAAATTGGCTGTATCAATAAAAAATTTCATGAAATTGTATGTTATTTAGTTACTATTTTCTAAGCGTTTCCTGCAATTCTGAAAACGGCTAAAATTACAATTTATAATGGTTTAACAATAGCTTCTCATAGACTTTGTCTGGCAATAGATTTTTAAGTGTAAGTGAGAACCTTTGCATGAATGATCCTACCTTATAATGAACTTTTGGTTTTTTTGTGTTCATGATCTTATATACCATGTGCGCTACCTCAATAGGATCATTTGCTCCATTCACGCCTTCATCTATAATCCTTAAAGTATTGCCATATGGTTGATTATATGGAGAATCGACTAAAACTGGTGCATGATATCTTCCCGAAGCGATATTCGTGGCAAAATCACCTGGCGCCAAATTGGTCATATGAATCCCAAAATCCTTGATTTCCATACGAAGGGCCTCCGTTGTAATTTCTAATGCACCTTTGGTAGCAGAATAAATGCCACGATATGGCAAACCCATATACCCAGCAATTGAGGTTATGTTAATGATAAGTCCATTACCTTGTTCTCTCATTTGGGGCAAAACGGCCTTAACCATATGCAAAGGGCCATGAAAATTGGTCTCAAAGGTTTTTAGAATTTCTTCATGCGGAGTTTCCTCAATAGGGCCTGTGATTCCGACCCCGGCATTATTGATCAAAACATCCAATCTACCTTCCTTTTCCATAAGTTGGGCGATGGCTATGTTTATGGTATTGGTATTTCTAACATCCAACTCCAATAAATCAAAATCACCGAAATCTGGATAATTACTTAGATTTCGTGTGGTACCATAAATCGTATGCCCTTTTGATTTTAGGTAATTACCTATAGATTTTCCAATGCCGGACGAACCGCCAGTAATAAGAACTATTTTTTGCTTCATAATAGTTGCAAATTAACGAATAAAAAAGGGCTGGCGAAAAGGACTAATCCAATTAATTAAAAGTGAAGAAAATCGTAAGGAAAGTGGTTTTAGATTTGTCTTTTTCCAAAAGCTATGGAAACAAAAAACGGCAAGCTACCTACATCGCACCGCTACGACCGTATACCCTTGCTGTGTTCCCACCCTGGGGGATTCTACAGGAGCTGGTCGTGTAGG
>CAZYQR010000530.1:0-1555 GCA_964649755.1 uncultured Maribacter sp.
AGAATGTTATCGTAGTAAGAAAATGTTTCATCTCGGTTGGTTTAAATGGTTTATTGTATTTTAAATAAATGCTTACGGTTTTGTGTATGGTTTCGTAGCGGAAATCCCATTTGGATTTTCGGTTTAGAAATCAAGCATTATAAATGTATGGATTTTCTTGTAAGCTAAAGGGAGTTATGAATTATAGTCATTGTTAATGGTAGCTATTTTTTTAGCAGTTACATTCGCTGAATACACTGCACCTTCCATATATCCAGGAAATTCTGAAGCTGTTTCAGAGCTAGAAATTAATAATTTATCATCAAAAATGGATTTGCCAAATATTAGGTTTCCATTATTTTGATGAGGATAAAGAGAAATATCAGATTTTTCAAAGGTATCTTCTTCTTTGCTCCATATGCATTCCTCATAATCAATATACGCTGTAGCTTTCACTCCAAAAACATTTTTTATTTGATTAATAACACTAGCACGCCTTTCCGCATAAGATAGATTCTTAAAGGATGAATTTATGAATCCACAAAGTGCGTATTTGGATCTTTTGTGATTACAATGATCATATAGTTCGGTAATAGGTCCTGTATTACTGAATAAAGTTCCAGATAGATTTTCTTGTTGCCAAAATGGTCGTTTATAGGTCAAAGCAATCTTAATGGAGTCTTCCATCCAAGTTTGCGTTTGTTGGGCTATATTCATCAAATCATTTGGCAAATGAGGCTCAAACAAGATTTTTTTTGCCCACAATTTAGGAGGAATGGCCAAAACAACCGAATTGCCTTCAAAGACCTCTCTGGTAAATACTTGAACAGAATTTTTGTGGAATTTAATTTCCTTTACAGATTGATTTAGTAAGACATCGTTTTTATCTAATTTTTGATACAATGTGTTTATAAGATGGGATGTACCTCCAGAGATTCTGTAACTGGGTGGTTGACTAGGAATTTGTATAGCTTCTGCTGGTGAAGTAGATAAGGGCTGAAAGAATACTGTGCCATCCATATATTGTTCAAAGTAATCAATTCCTAATTCTTCCAAGAGTGCTATTAGATACTCATGTTGATTGTCAAACCAAGTTGCGCCCATTTCAATGGGTGTATTCTCTGTTCCATATAAAGTATTGATTCTTCCGCCAACTCTGGTTCTTGCCTCTAGAATTTTAAATTTAATACCTTCATTTTTGAGACGGTATGCTGTCAAAAGACCCGATAAGCCTGCTCCAATTATTAGTATCATTATCTAAAAAATAATGAAGTGAAGACCAAATTACCTCCACTTCAGTCATTACTATTTGCTTTGATAAAATCAATAGTTATCAAGACCTTCTAAATTAATTCCGTTTCACGGTTTCGACTATGATTGCGTTGCGGACGACCTCTGCGATAGCAGAGGCCGGGTCGACGCACTTGTCTGCTATGCCAAAGCAGGTAAACCGACTGGCAGGCTGGGGAACAGGATTTTTCAGCTTATTCTGAAGTTTAAAAGTAAGAAAAATCACGAAGTTAATAATTCAGCTTGCTGAATAATACACATAGTTATGTGCAGTTTTATTCCATTT
>CAZYQR010000531.1:0-1553 GCA_964649755.1 uncultured Maribacter sp.
ATTACCTTCCCAAACCAATTGCTTTTGTTCCTCAGTTAGCTGAAACCATGGTTTATGAATAGGAAAATCAAATTTGTAGGCCGAGTTTACCAATTCATTACGATACCAGCCCATACTTTCGCCTCTCCAAGGAAAAACCGCATTTTCAAAAACAGAAAGCGCCGTGTTGGGCACGACCAAATCTTCATCAATACCAATTACATCACCATATCCTTCACATTTAGGACAAGAACCGTAAGGGTTATTAAAACTGAATAAATGTACATTGGGTTCTAAAAATGATATTCCATCTTTTTCGAACCTATTATTGAATCCGGTTTGCTTACCAGTAGCAAGTTCTTCGATGATACATTCTCCTTTTCCTTCAAAAAAGGCTGAATCAATGGCATTGGCCAATCGATTATAAAAATCTTCGTCCTCTTTGGTTATAATCCGGTCTATGACCAAGCTAAAATTGCGACCAATATCCTTTGGTGCAGCATCAATCCGAATAACCCCACCATTATGTTTGATTCTGGCATATCCTTGCTTAGAAAAAAGCTGTAGTGATTTTATGGGATCTCTATCCTCTTTTATGACAATTGGCGCAAGCAACAATAATTTTTCACCTTCTTTGAAAGCCTGAACATGTTTTATAACATCAGTGACCGTATGTTTTTTGACTTCTTCGCCCGATTTAGGAGAAATGGTCCGACCAATGCGGGCATAAAGTAATTTTAAATAATCGTATATCTCAGTGGTAGTACCTACTGTAGAACGAGGGTTTGTAGAATTTACTTTTTGCTCAATAGCTATGGCAGGGGAAATACCTTTTATATAATCTACTTTGGGTTTGTTCAATTTGCCTAAGAATTGTCGAGCATAGGAAGATAGGCTTTCAACATATCGTCGTTGTCCCTCGGCGTACAAAGTATCGAATGCCAAACTAGATTTACCCGAACCGGAAAGCCCTGTTATCACAACCAGTTTATTTCTTGGAATAACAACATCAATATTTTTCAAATTATGCAACTTGGCACCTTTGATGATAATATTTTCCTTAGGATTTGCGTCTAATATTGAGGGCATATTCTTATTTAGGTTTGCAAAGATACAATATGAGAAATGCAATCGCCAACAAAGTGGTCTTATCCTCTAAAATCATGATAATCACAATACTATTTTTTTATAACCTATATTTTTGTCTATATTTGAACTTAATAAAATGTTAACTCGCCTATAGCAAGACAATTACTTTTTTAAAATTAGTGAATACCCCAAAAGGCCTTTTCTGAAGAATTGGCTCCTAGTTTTACCCAAAAAAAGTAATTGATATGGAGATTCAAATTGCAGATTCCCTACTTATTCAGAACTACATGAACGGAGACGAAAGGGCTCTTGAAACATTAATTAATAGGCATAACCAACGGCTTAGTAGTTTTATTTATTCCAAGGTAAGCGACCGGGAAATTACCGAAGACATTTTTCAAGACACGTTTATTAAAGTGATCAGAACCTTGAAAAGAGGCAAATATAATGAAGAAGGTAAGTTTTTACCTTGGGTCATGCGAATT
>CAZYQR010000532.1:0-1551 GCA_964649755.1 uncultured Maribacter sp.
GCAAACGCTCCGACCATGCACAACAACTAATAGGTAAATGGCATCAGTGAGCCGCTTATTCAATTCAATTTCCCTTTTGCAATATTTCTTACGCTTTTCAAGGGTAGAAAAATCAAGAAATGAATATTTAATGGGCTTTTTGATTTTGTAAACGAATCGGTGGCAAATAAAAACCCATGATATGTGGGTTTCAATCAATTCCCTTTCTGCTGAAACTTCCGGAAATTCCCCTTCTAAGAGCAAGCTATTTATCTGTTCCTGTATCATTCTTCCAACCTAGGTATTGCGCGGCTTTTAGCAGCATTTCTTCAATGTTGTTATTCGTCGATTCCAACACCAAATGTTGCTCGTTAAACGGCTCCCATTGTTGCTGGATTAGTTTATACACTTCAAAATCGGCTTCGCTATAAGGCCTGCTTTTTTTTAATCGCTCTTTGATCGTACTTTCGACCGAATGTAATCCAATATAAAAAACCTCGCCCTGATCTGATAATTGCTTCATGAAAGTATCTCTAGTTTCTTTTTTATGGAATGTGGCATCGAGTACCAGATTTTGACCCGTGGCTATTGCTTCTTTCGTCTTGCCGAGCATGGTATCATAAACCACTTTTTTCTCATGATAGGAATATGTTCTTTGTGCAAATAGCTGCTTCCTTACCCTATCGCTATTCACATAGCTGGCATCTATCATTTTTGCAAGTCTTGAAGCAAAATAACTTTTGCCCGTACCTGGCAAACCAAAAACAAATACAATCATCCTGTTTATTCTTTTAGGGTACTAAGTTAAACCGGTGATTTCAGAAGGTTGATGATTAATATCATACGTAATGTACCAAGTTTTCAACCCTTAGTAACACTATCTCTCTCTCTCATTATTAACCTGAACATAAGAATACATTACACGTTTTGAGTTTTGCCAAAACCAATATCGCGATTGCCTTTGTTTTTTCTAAATTGGGTCCCTGGACACTTAGATATGTGTCATTTTTGGGTGTTTCCAATAAACTATCCACTTCCGTGGGCATGGAGGGGGTCTTACATTTTGTCATGACCATAGCCAAGCTGGTGACTTATTTATTACACCAATTTGTACTCCTACCTACCGGATTGGACTATTTACGAACCATCACCTTTATTCTGGTAATTGCCTCCTTGATGCAGATGGTTGAGATAATATTAGAGAAAGTTAGCCCTGCATTGTATCAAGTACTAGGGGTCTTTTTACCATTGATCACAACGAATTGCGCTGTACTAGGGGTGGCAATTCTAGCTTTGGGACTGGAATGGTAGTTTGCTAAAAGCCGTATTTTTTGCTATAGCAAATTCGATAGGTTTTGCCCTTGCACCGATCGTTTTCGCCAGTATTCGTGAACATTTGGAGTTGGCCAATATCCCCAAGGGGATGAAAGGAGCACCTATTAATTTGTTGGTAGCCGGTTTGTTGTCTTTGGCCTTTTTAGGATTTACAAGCTTGGAATAATACATTGAATTACTTTCCGATACAGAAGTTCGCAAAAATATTACCCAGCAGGTCATCGGAAGTGATCTCCC
>CAZYQR010000533.1:0-1549 GCA_964649755.1 uncultured Maribacter sp.
ATAAAAATTTTGGAGAATAGTTTCACCAATACTACCTGGCATACCGGCAGCACCTGAGATGACCACTACTTTGTTCTTTAAACCTAAATCCATAAATTTTTATTTTAGATTATAAAATTGTATTGCATTTGTACCCATTATTTTGGCTTGCTCAATAAGGCTGAGTTTTGATATAAAATCGGTTACCAATCGTTTGACTTGAGCATACTCACCAGCAACGAGACAAACAGGCCAATCGGACCCGAACATTACTCTATCTGATCCAAAGGCATTTAAGACTAAATCCATATATGGATTAATTTGATCAGGTGTCCAAGAATTGAAATTCGCTTCGGTTATCATCCCCGACAATTTACAATGCACATTTTCTTGTTTAGCAATTTCTTTCATGAGAACAGCCCACCCTTCAAAATATCCGTCTTTAATATATGGTTTGGCAATATGGTCTATGACAAATTTCTGATGCGGAAATCGCTTTACGAATTCTAGAGCCGCGCCTAATTGATGGGGGAATATTAAGATGTCATAAACAAAATCGTATTTTTCCAAAAAGGAGATACCCCTTAGGAAATCTGGACGCAATAAAAAATTGTGATCTGATTCGCCTTGAACGATATGTCTGAATCCTTTAATCTTTTCATGTTGACAGTATTCTTCAAGAATTTCATTCACATTGTCAGCTCTAAGATCAACCCAGCCGACAACGCCTTTTATAAAACCATGCTTTGCGGATAACCAAAGTAAAAAATTGGTCTCTTCAAGAGTTTGGTCCGCTTGTACGGCTACACAGCCATCAATGCCATTTTTGGCATATACCTTTTCTAGATCTGATGGCATGAAATCCTGTCGGATTACTGACATCGAATCATCTATCCAAGCATGCTTAAAGGAATCATATTTCCAAAAATGTTGATGGGCATCAATTGTCATCTTCTTATTGTGATATTTCTACTTTTATAACTGTTGCCATATTGTCGATAATTGCGGAAGGTGCCTTTACTGAAAGACCTTTTTCCTCACTATAAGTCCATTCTATTTTTTCATTGCTCCCTAAGAATGATACATTTTCAATGCTTGGGGCATCATGTATTTTTTCCTTGGCAAATGACTCCATAACCAATTCCCTACCTGGTTCAACAGATCCTAATACAATACCATAAATGTTATAGTCCTTTGTAGTATAGCGTATGTCCTTATTGGAATACTTTAGTTTCATGAACGCCTTGTGGTTTTTAAAATGACCTTCTGGCTCTTTGGTAGGTCCTTCGCCAAAAGTGTACCATGCCTCAGTGCCATAAATTGACTCACCATATTTCTTAAGCCAAGCACCCATTTTCAAGATTCCTTCTTTCTGATTTTCCGGAATGGTACCGTCAGCTTTTGGTGAAACGTTCAGGAGAAGCACTCCGTTTTTACTAACAATGTCGATTAGCATATGTAATACATCCTCAGCGGGCTTAACTCCTAAATCTTCCGTATAGCACCAACTACCGTTACTTATCGTGGCATCGGTCATCCAAGTTTTTGTACCGATATTATTCTTACGAGC
>CAZYQR010000534.1:0-1543 GCA_964649755.1 uncultured Maribacter sp.
TTGATGCTTTCTCCTAATTCAATGGCGCAAAACAGCGATGGACGCCCACCCAACTTTGTGATCATATTTGCCGATGATTTAGGCTATGGGGATTTAAGTTCTTACGGAAACCCAACCATTCTCACTCCAAACCTTGACCGGATGGCCCATGAAGGCCAAAAATGGACCAACTTCTATGTTGGCGCAAGTGTTTGTACTCCAAGTAGAGCTGCATTATTAACGGGAAGATTACCAGTTCGTAGTGGTATGGCAAGTAATGAACATCGGGTACTGTTTCCCAACTCCAAAAATGGTTTGCCTGCCAGTGAAATTACCTTAGCAGAACAATTAAAAACTGCAGGATACAGCACAGCAGCAATCGGAAAATGGCATTTGGGACATAAAGAACAATACTTACCAACAAACAATGGTTTCGATTACTATTTTGGCATTCCCTATTCCAATGATATGGACTATTTGGGGAATGCAGATTACAAAAAACTTGCCCTGCAAAATCCATCGGGCATTAAACCTGAGGATTACAATGTCCCTTTACTTCAAAACGCCAAAATTATTGAACGCCCAGCCAATCAACATACCATCACCAAAAGGTACACCGCAGAAACTATCGAGTTTATCAAAGAAAATAATGACGAGCCATTCTTTGTGTACTTGGCACATAGCCTACCACATATTCCGCTATTCGTTTCCAAGGAATTTGAAGGTCATAGTAAGCGAGGGCTCTATGGTGATGTTGTTGAAGAAATTGACCATGGTGTGGGAGAAATACTGAAAGTTCTGAAAGAGGAAGGCCTCGATGAGAATACCATCGTTGTCTTTACTTCGGACAATGGTCCCTGGTTACCGTTTAAGACTCATGGCGGGAGTGCAGGTTTACTTAAAGCTGGGAAAGGAACTACTTGGGAAGGTGGCATGCGAGAGCCGGCTATTTTTTGGGGTCCTGGGTTGATAAAACCAGGTTTAGTAAGCGAACTGGGCTCCACAATGGATTTGTTTTCCACTTTTAGTTCTCTTGCAGGTGTTGAAATTCCGAATGATCGCATGATTGATGGAAAGGATATAAGTCAAACCTTATTGAATCGTGAAGCTAGTCCCAGGAAAAGTATTTTGTTTTATCGAAGTACTGAGCTTTATGCTGCGCGTCTTGGGGATTACAAGGCCCATTTTATTACGCAAGGAGCCTACGGGGAGTTTGGAGAACGACAAGAACACAACCCTCCTTTACTCTACAACTTAAGTCATGATGCTTCTGAAAAGTTTGATATTTCCAAGGAAAATCCAGCAATTATATCGCAAATCAATGCGCTGGTTGAAGAACATAATTCGAATTTAATCAGAGGAAAAGATCAGCTGGCTGAAAGGGAGTAAAGTAAAATAAACAAACCTATTGCAGATTTAAAGAATTGAAGTATATTTGCAGCCCGTTTTAAGGGACAAATAAAAAGAATTAATAACAGAGGGTCGGGCACCCTACAAAATTAATGTGATATGCCAGTAAAAATTAGATTACAAAGACACGGTAAAAAAGGAAAACCTTTCTATT
>CAZYQR010000535.1:0-1543 GCA_964649755.1 uncultured Maribacter sp.
CGTGCTGGAAGGGGTGTTTCAGGACGAGCATGGCGACTACCCCGCAGGAACCTACGTGCGGAATCCTCCGACAACAGCCCATACACCAAGGTCCGATCACGGCTGCACGATCTTTGTGAAGCTGTGGCAATTCGACATGGCCGACCGCAACCAATTCCGTACAACGATGGCTGACGCGCTGTCCGCGCCGGTGGATGGCATCGCGACTGCAATGCTACACCATGATCCGCTTGAGAGCGTCACCTATAGCGTGCTGGATGCAGGAGCCACGCTCTCCAACACTGATGCAGGCGGGGTCGAAGTGCTGATCCTTGAGGGCGCGGTGAACCACGGCGACGAGACGCTGGCAAAAGGCGCATGGCTGCGCTTGCCCAATGATGCACCATTGACCCTCACCGCAAATCCACAGGGTGCAAAGCTCTGGATGAAAACAGGCCACCTCGCTCACGCAAAACCACCCGTTGTTGGCGGCGGCACATGACAACACTGATCATCGGCGGTGGGCTGTCCGGCCTTGCCCTCGCTGAGGCGCTTGAACGCCAAGGCCATGACTATCTCCTGCTGGAAGCCCGCGACAGATTTGGCGGCAGGATCGAAACCGTGCATCACGCGGGCGGGTATTTCGACATGGGTCCTGCGTGGTTCTGGTCCGGCCAGCCCCGCATCGCTGCGCTGATCGAGCGGATGGAGCTTGAACCATTTGCACAACACTCAACAGGCAATCTAACTTTCGAGGATGCGCAAGGACAGGTCCAGCACGGGCGCGGGTTTTCCCCCATGCAGGGGTCATGGCGGCTCAAAGGCGGGCTCGCCGCGCTCACCTCATCCCTCGGCGCGCGTGTGCCAAACAGCCGCAAGCGGCTCAGTGCACAGGTTCAAACCCTCACGAAAGGTGCTCAGGGCATCACAGCACGCCTCACAGATGGTGAAAACATCAAAGCAGACCGCGCTGTTTTAGCACTGCCGCCGCGGATCGCAGCAGAGATTATGTATTCCCCTACCCTCCCTGACGGGGCTCTAAGCGCCATGCGCGCAGTGCCCACATGGATGGCGGGCCAAGCCAAAGCTGTCGCTGTCTACGACACTCCTTTCTGGCGTGACGCAGGACTGTCCGGAGACGCAACAAGCCGCCGTGGTCCGATGGTCGAAATCCACGACGCCTCCCCCGATGAAGGTGGTCCATTCGCGCTGTTCGGTTTCATCGGCATCCCGCCCGAGGGTCGCCGAGATACAGCACTCCTGCGCCAACATCTCTGCGCTCAGCTGACGCGCCTGTTCGGGCCAGATGCCGCTACGCCCCTGCACCTATTCATCAAAGACTGGGCTTTTGATCCCTTTACCTCAACTGCTGCAGACAGCGAGCCACTTTTCGTCCATCCAACCTACGGCCTACCACCCGCGGTGGACCACCTCTGGGATGGGGTTCTGCATTTCGCAGGAACAGAGGTCGCCGCAGAATTTGGCGGCTATGCGGAGGGTGCTCTGGAAGCGGCAGAAACTGTTCTTCAGGGGCTGAACTCACGCTAGCGCCACACAGCTTAGC
>CAZYQR010000536.1:0-1523 GCA_964649755.1 uncultured Maribacter sp.
GATTTAAATTCAGCAATACTATTGTGTGTATAAACTTGGGTCGAAGCCAAACTTGAGTGGCCCAACAACTCTTTCACTGAATTTAAATCTGCACCTTTATTGAGTAAATGAGTCGCAAAGGTATGTCTTAATATATGTGGACTCCTTTTGACCTTGGAGGACACCTTACTAAAATACCCATTTATTATTCTATAAACAAGGGTTTCATATATTTTATTGCCCGATTTGGCCAGAAAAACATACTCCTTATCCAATATACTTTCCAAGGCGCTTCTGTACAAGAAATAAGACAAGAATAAATCTATTGTAGGTGTCAATAATGGTACTATTCTTTCCTTATTTCTTTTGCCCAGTACCTTTATAGATTTGCCCGTAAGGTCGACATCATTTATTTTGAGGTTTATAAGTTCTGATCGCCTTATTCCTGTTGTGTATAATAATTCAATGATTAATTTATCTCGCCTCCCTTCAAAATTATTCTCAAAAGGTAATTGAGACAGGACTCGCTGCATTTCTTCTTCGGAAAACGGTACCTCAACTTTTTTCGAGGTTTTAAGCGCTTTGTGTTTGGCTAATGGATTGGCATCAATACTACCTATTCTTTGCAGAAATTTATAATAGGCTTTTAAGGAAGCAACTTTTCTATTTACCGATCTGTTTGAGATATCAGTATTAACAAGAGAGACTATCCAATTTCTTATAATATTGTATTCAACATTATTTATATTCTCTAAAGCATACTCATCATGGCAAAAATCAGCAAAAGATTGAGTATCTTTTTTGTAAGCACTTGCTGTATGCTCAGAATAATTTTTCTCAAGAAGCAAATAAGAAATAAATGATTGAAGCGACATATAACAAAGTTACTAAAGTTGTCCTAGCTATAATCGAAAATAAAAAAATCCCATCGTGCGATGGGATTTTTCCAATAATTGTACACTTTAATAATAGATTTTAGATTTCTTCTTGATCTCTTAAACCTTGAATGTATTGTGCTTTTTGTATTTGGGCTCTTCGTGTTACTGAAGGTTTTGTGAATTGCTGACGTTTGCGCAATTGACGCATTGTACCAGTCTTATCGAACTTTCGCTTGAAGCGCTTTAAAGCTCTATCTATGTTTTCTCCTTCTTTAATTGGTATTATTAACATGGGCTACAACCTCCTTTCTTTAGTGATTAGGGGTGCAAATATAAAATGAATTAATGAATTAGTGCACAACTATTTTAAAATATTTTTTGAGATGACCACTTTTTGTATTTCTGTAGTGCCTTCGCCTATTGTACAAAGCTTAGCATCGCGATAAAATTTCTCTACAGGAAAATCTTTCGTGTAACCATAACCACCATGTATCTGAACAGCCTCATTTGCTACTTTAACACATACCTCTGAAGCGAACATTTTGCTCATGGCACTTAATTGAGTCATTTTCCGACCTTCATTCTTTAAAAAAGCAGCCTTGTGCAACAACAGTTCTGAAGCTTCAATCTCGGTAGCCATATCGGCAAGTTTGAAAGATATACCTT
>CAZYQR010000537.1:0-1521 GCA_964649755.1 uncultured Maribacter sp.
GATGCTCTCGGCTGCGGGTTACCCTAACGGCTTTGCAATTGACTATTACGTCCCGACAACGGTTATGACGGCCTATAAAGCTGTAATACTATCAGGGTCCCCTTTTTCTGTTCGTGCCGATGATGCTCCACATCCCGATCTGTCTCAGATTAAGGGAAAAATACCTTTGCTGGGGGTATGTTATGGCGCCCAATATTTGGCGCATTTTAATGGCGGTAATGTCGCGCCATCAAATACGAGGGAATATGGTAGGGCAAGGTTGACCTCTATAAAGAATGATGAGCCTTTCTTTTATGAAATTACCGATGGTTCACAAGTATGGATGAGCCATAGTGATACCATACAAGAATTACCAACCAACTCAATTATTTTGGCAAGTACGGGAGACGTGAAGAATGCCGCTTATAGAATTGAGGGAGAAGATACTTACGCAATTCAATTCCATCCTGAAGTGTATCATACCACCCAGGGAAAATTGATATTGGAAAACTTTTTAGTGCATATAGCTGGAATTAAACAATCCTGGACACCAGATGCTTTCGTAGATACTACAGTTGCAGAATTAAAAGCGAAGATTGGTAACGACAAGGTCATTTTGGGATTATCAGGTGGCGTTGATTCAACGGTTGCTGCCGTTTTATTGCATAAGGCAATAGGGAAGCATCTTCATTGCATATTCGTGAATAACGGATTGCTCAGAAAAAATGAATTCCAAGATGTCTTAGATCAATATGAGCATATGGGACTGAATGTCAAAGGTGTTGATGCTTCGGCACGCTTTTTGGATGCATTGGCTGGGGAAAGTGATCCTGAGAAAAAACGCAAGATCATTGGTAAGGCCTTTATCGATGTTTTCGATGATGAGGCGCATCTGGTAGAGGATGCAAAATGGTTGGCACAAGGTACGATCTATCCAGATGTTATTGAATCGGTTTCAGTAACAGGAGGGCCTTCGGCAACTATTAAAAGTCATCATAATGTTGGCGGATTACCAGATTTTATGAAATTGAAAGTAGTGGAGCCCTTGAAAATGTTGTTTAAAGATGAGGTTCGAAGAGTTGGAGCCAGCATGAAGATTGATGATGAACGATTAGGAAGACATCCGTTTCCGGGACCAGGATTGGCGATAAGGATATTAGGTGATATTACACGTGAAAAGGTTGCTATATTGCAAGAAGTTGATGCTATTTTCATCAACGGATTAAGGAAGTGGGGACTTTATGATAAAGTTTGGCAGGCCGGTGCCATGCTTTTGCCCGTAAATAGTGTAGGGGTAATGGGTGATGAAAGAACATATGAAAAATGTGTAGTTTTACGTGCGGTCGAAAGTACTGATGGTATGACAGCTGATTGGGTAGATTTACCATATGAGTTTTTACAGAAAACATCTAACGAGATAATAAACAAAGTACCGGGTGTCAATAGGGTTGTTTACGATATAAGTTCTAAACCCCCGGCCACAATAGAATGGGAATGATTATGAACCAATTTTTAAAGAATATAATTGTCTTGCTCTTATTT
>CAZYQR010000538.1:0-1516 GCA_964649755.1 uncultured Maribacter sp.
AAAATTTATTCCAAAGTATTGTACAAAAAAAAAGCCCAGTTGAATAACTGGGCTTTTTCTAAATAACCAACCAAACTTTAAATTATGAAAAACCAATACTTAAAGTTGTAAGGGAACCACCCCTTACTTGAGCAAAGTTAATACATACTATTGGTGCTCAAAACCCTTTTAACGTACTTTAACTAATCCCTTAACAGATATTTATGCTTGTTTTTATGAAAATTGGCAAATTGTTAAGAAAACCATTCCTTTTATAAGGTGCCTCGGGATTCCTGTTCTCGTTCAATGGCCTCAAAAAGTGCCTTGAAATTACCCTTCCCAAATGATTTCGCCCCTTTTCGTTGAATGATTTCGATGAACATTGTTGGCCTATCTAAAATCGGCTTTGTGAAAATCTGAAGTAAATAGCCTTCATCATCCCTATCAATAAGGATACTAAGTTCTTTTAATGGCGCAAGATCTTCATCAATTTCGCCTACCCTGTCCAATACATCTTCATAATAAATCTCAGGAACAGTTAAAAACTCTATACCACGGTCTCTTAGTGCCGTTACCGTCTCAATAATATTATCCGTGGCCATTGCCATGTGCTGAACACCGGCCCCATTATAGAATTCTATATACTCTTCTATCTGTGACTTTTTTTTCCCGTCTGCCGGTTCGTTTATAGGGAATTTAATTCTTCCGTTACCGTTGCTCATTACTTTGCTCATCAAGGCGGTATACTCGGTAGAAATATCTTTATCATCAAAAGAGACCAATTGGGCAAAGCCCATTACTTCTTCGTAGAATTTACACCATTTGTTCATTTCGTTCCAACCAACATTGCCAACCATATGGTCTATATACTTTAATCCAACATCAGGAGCTTTATAACGTGGGTCCCACCTCACAAAGCCAGGTAAAAATACGCCATCATATTTGGCTCTTTCAACGAATATATGTACTGTTTCGCCATAGGTATGAATACCCGACAAAGTAACTTCGCCATTTTTATCTTTAACCTTTTTAGGTTCTAAATAACTTACGGCACCTCTCTTGGTCGTTTCATGATGACTTTTGGCGGCATCATCTACCCATAAGGCGATTACCTTAACACCGTCACCATGTGCATCAATATGTTTATTGATCTCGCCACCTGATTTTAAAGGTGAAGTAAGTACCAACTTGATCTTGTCTTGTTCAACAACATAAGATACTTTGTCTTTTAAACCCGTTTCAAGACCTGCATAGGCCAAAGGTTGAAAACCCCAGGCGGAAATATAATAGTGTGCAGCCTGTTTGGCATTGCCCACATAAAGTTCTACATAATCAGTGCCCAAAAGCGGTAAAAAATCTTCAGCTTCAGGGTTTTCTTTTGGTAATTGTAATGAAGTATTATCTAAGATAGACATGATATTATGTTTTGAAATGTAAATTAATTCGAATATTAGGCAGTATCATCAATGCTCAAAGGCGATTGGGACTGTCTGTCTTACCACATTGCCCTAAGATGGGCTGTAATGTCAATTCTTAG
>CAZYQR010000539.1:0-1500 GCA_964649755.1 uncultured Maribacter sp.
TGCCTTATCAATTAATTGTCCGTAACCAATATTTTCACCAGTGATACTGTTGATGATAAAACCGTTTTCAGCAATACAATTCTCTCTAGATATATTCCATTCTAGGGCAGCAGCCGAGATTAACATCTCACGGGCTGTTGCGCCAGCTTTTCTCAGTTTATCATAGGAAGTTCTTACACTTGCGCTACCTCCAGTTACTTGACTGCCAAACTCCTCATTCAAATCACCTTGTACAACCTTAATTTTTGACCAATCTGCTTCCAATTCTTCTGCGACTATCATTGGAAGCGATGTCCAAACTTTTTGTCCCATTTCTGATCTATGCATGGTAATTGTAACAATGCCATCACTATCTATTTGTAGCCATATATTTGGACTAAATACAGATTTTGAGTCATTGGTAAAAAACAAAAATCTGTCGGTTGCCTTTCTTTCAATTATTGCTATTTGTATTCAGTTTATAGGATATGGTTTTGGTTTTCTAAAATCAACCTTTTGGATTAATTTTAGCAGTAAGAAACCTAAGGAGTTATTTCCTAAATTATTTTTCAATTAGAATATTTAAAAAGTGATAATAAAAATCAAGAACATATTAAAAAGAAGGAAGGCTAAAATGTTTTCGATGTTCTTAGTATGCTCAGGTTTAATATGGTTCATTAGTAATCTTTCAGAATCATATACCAACAATGCCACTTTTGATTTCAAATTTGTAAATGTTCCAGACAGTTTGCTACTTACCGAGGCTTCCAAAAAAGAAGTGGATGTAAAAGTTCAGGCAACCGGATTTCAGTTCTTGGGATTTAATGTGCAGAACAAGGAAGTGAAGATAGATTTGTCTTCTGCCAGTCAAAAAGACGGAAAATATTATATTGTACAAAGTGTATATAGAAAGCAAATAGATAAACAATTACGGTCAATGACCTTGATTGAAATTGATAAAGACACCTTGTTTTTGGAATTCACCCAAGTTAGAACCAAAAAGGTGCCAGTTAAGTCTAGAGTGAACATTAATCTTTCACAGAATTTTATTTTAGATGGTCCGTTAAAAATTGAACCGAACATGGTTACTATCAAGGGGCCTAAGACAAGCATTGACACCATAAATAGTGTGCAAACCCTTAAAATGAACTTTCCTGAAGAAACATCTAATTTCACGCATAAGGTTGAATTGTTCAAGAACCCTGAATTAATAAATACTACGTATTCTAATAATACTGTGTTCGTTTACGGGAAAGTGGCTCGTTATTCTGAGAAATTAGTTGATGTTCCAATAAAAGTAATCAATCTTCCTGCTGGTTATGGTGCGTCATAAATCGAATATCGTCAAACTTCTGCATGGAGAAGAGAACAGATTCAGTTTTCATGGTGGCAGTAATGAGTAAATGGAAAATGGGAAGACTGATCCTTCTCATGGAAAGCCTTGTTGCCAAGGATCTTAAAGTAAGGTACAAAAGATCAGTACTCGGCTTCGCCTGGTTTCTTCTCAAACCCCTTTTCAGC